>NZ_BAAGAB020000071.1:0-13174 GCF_047159895.1 Lysobacter xanthus | reverse complement strand
GGAATCGGTAGACGCAGCGGACTCAAAATCCGCCGCCCTTAAAAGCGTGTGGGTTCGAGTCCCACTTCCGGCACCACGGTCGCGACGCGCGTCGCCTGAACCGTTTCGTCAAGCGCCCCGCGGCTTTCGCACCGGCTGTACGGCCCCGCTCGCTACGCACCCCCGAACTTCGATGGAGCGGTCATGGCCAAGGCGATCTCCCGCGATGCGGTGCGCGACAGCTTCTTCGGTCGCAACAGCCTGACGCTGGTCTTCAGCGCCCTCATGGTCCTGACGCTCGTGGGTCACGTGCTGACGGGCTGGCGCGTCGACACCGAGGACCGCAAGTCGCACGGGCAGCCGGCCGAGTCGGTGGCCTCGTACGTCACCGAGTCGCACTTCCTGTCCTCGCTGTTCGAGAACTGGGAGAGCGAATTCCTGCAGATGGGCCTGTTCGTGCTGCTCACCGCCTATCTGCGGCAGCGGGGCGCGGCCGAGTCGCGCCCGCTCGACCCCTCGGAGGAATCGCCACCCGAACCCGTGCCGGCCGACGAGCGTCCGTGGCCGGTGCGCCGCGGCGGCATCGCACGCAAGCTGTACGAGCATTCGCTGTCGGGCGTCCTGCTCCTGCTGTTCGTACTCAGTTTTGCGGGCCATGCCCACAACAGCTGGCGCCACCATCTCGACGAACAGCTGCAGCATGGCGAGACGGCCGCCGTGTCGATCGGGGAGTACTTGTTCAGCGCCCCGCTATGGTTCGAATCCTTCCAGAACTGGCAGAGCGAGTTCCTCTCCGTCGTCTCGCTCGTGGTCCTGTCGATCGTCCTGCGCGAGAAGGACTCGACCGAGTCCAAGGACGTCGAGGCGCCGCACTCCAAGACGGGGGCCTGAGGCACCCCGCGATCAGGCAGTCGCGCGGTACACCGTCGCGCGCAGCAGCGCGTCGCCGTTCTCGCGTCGGATCACCGCGTACGACTGGCGGTCGATGTCCTCGAGCACGCGTTGCCACAGCGGGTCGCCGGACACGAGGTCGGCATCGAAACGGGCGGCGAGCGTCAGCGGCCCGTGCCGCGCCTGTGCCTCGCGCGATGCGACGAGGCAGTCCGGCACCAGCAGGTAGGCACCGTCGCTCCGGCGATAGGCTTTGAACTCCATGAGGCCTCCCTGCGCGTACGCGTTCGGATTACCTCTCCCGACCGCCAACTTATCCGCCGGCGGAACCCCGATGCGACCGCTCGTCGGCGACGCGCGACGGCGGTCGCGGCAGCGGTGGCGCGGGCCAAGGCCACCAGCCCCGCCCGGTCGCCGCATACCGGTCGGCGGCGCGCTCGAACCGGTTGCACACGCCGACCCCGCCGCAGGCGAGATAGGCGGGCAGGAACAGCGGACCGAGCGCGAGGTACTGCAGCACGTGCGCGCGCTCGTGCATCGCGAGCGGCACCGGCGGCTCCTCGGCGAGGCCCGCGGCATGGGCATAGGTGCGGCAGTGCACGTTGAGGTCGTCTCCCGTATGCAGGATGACGTTGCCGAGCGTCAGCGCTCCGCCCGGACCCCACGGCCAGCGCTGGAAGACGCAGGCGAGGTCGTCCCGACGCAGCGTCGGACGCGCACCGAACGCGATGCCGAGCAGGCCCAGCAGGAGGCCGACGGCGGTGTTGGGGAACGTCCAGACCATCCCGAGCGCGAGCAGGGCCGGATGGATCCGCCCGCGACCAGGCTCGAGGGCAGCCCGGAACTCGGGCGGCTGGTGCGGTGCCGGCATTCCGCCTCAGGTCCCTTCGTCGGGGATCAGCAGCCAGGCGACGAGGTAGACCAGGATGCCCGGAAAACCCGCGGACATGATCGAGACCAGCACATAGATCACGCGCAGCAGCGTCGAATTCCAACCGTAACGCCGGGCGATGCCGCCGACCACGCCGGCGACCATGCGGTCGTGCCGCGAACGCTGGAGTCCCCTGCCCATCATGGCGCCACCTCGATGCGAACCGCGGCCAGTCTAGCCGCGACCCGTGAGTGCGTCGTGGCCGTTACCAGCGTCCCGGACGCGTCAGCGGCGGCGCTTCGCGCTGGCGATCGTAGGCGCGCAGCTCGTCGCGCAGGTGCGCGATGCGCTGCCGACCGATCGCATTGCGCTGCTCGTCGAGCACGACGCCATCGAGCAGCTCCGCCATCCGCTGCGCGGTCGGCAGCATGGTGTCCCAGGCGTCGAGCGCCGACACGGGTGCCGGCAGCGTCAGGAAGAACGCGATCGCCGGCGTCTTCAGCTCCTGGATGTTGGCCATGTCGAAGCTGCCGGGCTTCATGATGTTCGCGACGCTGAAGACGGGGCCGCGCTCGGGGTGGCCTTCGACCAGCCGGTGGAAGACGCCCATGTAACCGTACTCCAGCCCGGCCTTCTCGGCGGCCACGACGATGTCCGGACCGAGCAGCAACTGGCCGGCGCGCGCGGCCAGGTAGAGCGTGACGATCTTGTCGAACTCCTCGGTCGTGCGCTTGCCGAGTTCGTCCTTGGCGGGCGCGGGCGACGCATCGAGGTCGAGGCTCGCCTGCGAGGGCGTCGCGTCGTCGGCGGCGAGTTCGGCTTCGAGCTGCTCGCCGAGCGTCGGCTCCACCCGGCCGCCTTCGCCGCGCGAGACGCGTCGACCCTGGCCCGGCTTCTTCGGGCGCCCGAACGCGATGATCGCGCCGACCAGCACGACCATGGCGACGAAGATCCAGATCCGCATCATCGTGATGTCCGACATGGAGCGCTCCGTGGTTTCGGTCAGGCGGCGCCGGCGAGACGCGCGGCTTCGGCGAGGTCGACGGACACGAGTCGGCTCACGCCGGGCTCGCGCATGGTGACGCCCATGAGCTGCCGTGCGGCTTCCATCGTGACCTTGTTGTGGGTGACGAACAGGAACTGTACCTGCTCGCTCATCTCGTTGACCATCGCCGTGAAGCGGCCGACGTTGGCTTCGTCGAGCGGCGCGTCAACCTCGTCGAGCAGGCAGAACGGCGCGGGGTTGAGGCGGAAGATCGCGAAGACCAGCGCGACGGCCGTCATCGCCTTCTCGCCGCCGGAGAGCAGCGAGATGTTCGACACGCGCTTGCCGGGCGGTCGCGCCATGATCGCGACGCCGGTGTCGAGCAGGTCCTCGCCGGTCAGCTCGAGATAGGCATGCCCGCCGCCGAAGAGTCGCGGATAGAGTTCCTGCATGCCCGAGTTGACGCGGTCGAACGTGTCCTTGAAGCGGCCACGCGTCTCGCGGTCGATCTTGCGGATCGCATCTTCGAGCGTCTCGAGCGCCGTCGTCAGGTCGGTGTTCTGCGCGTCGAGGTAATCCTTGCGCTGCGCCGCCTCGGCATGTTCCTGGATCGCCGCAAGGTTGACCGGCTCGAGCCGGCGCAGCTTCGCATCGAGCTCGACGACCGCGCGTTCCCACACCTGCGCATCCATCTCGTCGGTCAGGGTCGCGGCGACGTCCTCGAGCACGAAGCCCGCATCGGCGATCGCCTGCGAAAGCTGCTCGGCCTTGAGCGCGAGCGCCTGCAGTTCGAGGCGACGCTGGCCGATGGCCTCGCGCTGCTGCAGCGACTGCTCGTCGCGCTGCTGGCGGATGAGCTCGAAACCGCGCAGCTCGTGGTCGATGCCGTCGACCGCGGTGCGCGCCGCGGTGAGTTTCTGCTCGGCGAGCACGCGCTGCTCCAGCGCGACCTGACGCTGTTCCTCCAGCTCGCGCACGGGCGCATCGCCGTCGGCGAGCTGCGCGGCGAGTTCGCCAAGGCGCGAATCCAGCTGTCCGCGCTGGCCGGTCATCCGGTCGAGCGCCTGCGTGAGGCCGGAAAGCTGCGCCCGCTGCGACTCGACCGTCAGCGCGAGCGCATGCGCGGTGTCCCGGGCCTCCCGCGCCGCGTTGCGCGCGGCGTCGCGCATCTCGCCGAAGCGGCGGCGCTCGGCCTCCAGTTCGATCCGCACATCTTCCAGTTCCGACATGCGGACGACCGCGTCTTCCTGGTTGCCCCGCGCCAGGCGACCCTGTTCGCGCGCGGACTCCAGCGTCTGTGCGAGTTGTTCGAGCTCGGCGTCGATGCGCTCGATGCGACCGCGCGCGGCGTCGACCTTGCCCTGCTGGCTCTGCAACTGCCCGCCGAGTTCGCTGACCGCGCGGTGCGCCATGTACAGCCCGCGCTGGGCGTCCTCCCGGTGCTGCTCGGCGACGAGCAGGCGGTCGCGCAGTTCGACCAGCAGCGCGTCCAGCTCGCGTTCGCGGGCGACCAGGCCTTCGATTTCCGCGCGCAGCGACTGGATCTCACGCTCGCGCAGCAGTGCGCCCTGCGTCGCCGAGCTGGCGCGCACCACCTGCACCCAGCCCGCGCCGAGGCGTTCGCCGGTGCGCGTGATGACGAGGTCGCCCTCGGGCAGCGTGGCGAGCAGGCGCACGCCCGACGCGAGGTCGTCCGCGCCGTGCACGCGCGCGAGCATCCTGCGGACCGCCGCCGGGCCGCGCACGCGCGCGGCGAGCGACGTCGATGCGGCGTCCGCGCCACCGCGCGACGCGTCGACCAGTGCGAGCCGCCCCTCGCCGAGCGCGCCGAGTTCGGTCGCGAGCGCCTCCGGCCGTTCGACGAGCACGCCTTCGATGAGCTGGCCGAGCGCAACCTCCACCGCGGTTTCCCAGCCGGCGTCGACGTCGAGCGACTCGCCGACGCGGCCGGCGTCCTGCAGCCCGTGCGCGCGCAGCCAGTCCATCGCGCGGCCCTGCTCCTGACCAAGCGCGGCAGCCTGCAGCGCTTCAAGGCCGGACAGGCGTCCGCGGGCGGCCTGCGCCTGTTTGCGCACCTCGGCGAGCTGCGCCTGCGTTTCGCGCTGCCGCTCCTGCAGCGCGGACACGGCCTGCTTGCGCGTGTCGAGTTCGCCCGTGAGCGTATCGACGGCGATTTTCTGCGTTTCGAGCTGCTCGACGATGGTCGAGGCGGCTTCGGCCAGCGCGTCGACGTCGAGGCTCGCGCGTTCGGACGACAGCGCGTCGCGGCGACGCTCGGCGTCGAGCGCCATGCGGTCGAGGCCCTCGATGCGTGCGCGCTCGACATCGGCGGCGCGGGAAGCATCGGATTGCGAACGCGCGTGGGCGTCCCAGCGCTGCTGCCAGTCGGCGAGCTTCGCCTCCGCATCGCGCAGCGCATCGTTGCGCGCGACCTCTTCCTCGCGGAGCGCTTCGAGCCGCGGCTCGTCGGTCTCCAACGCATTGCGCAGGGCGTCGAGCCGGGCCTGGTCGCTGCCGATGTGGCTCGCGATCTCCGACAGCTGCGTCAGCGCCTCGTCGCGCGCGCGCTGGAGCCGCGTGGACATCTCGCGCTGGTGCTGGATCTGCTGTTCGACGCGCGCGAGCGCGCCGCCGACTTCGTAGCTCTCGGCCTGTGCGCGCGACAGGTGTTCCGCCGCTTCCTCGCGCATCACGCGGCCTTCCTCGAGCTGGCGCTCGGCCTCGCGCTGCTCGGCGACGAGCTGCTGCAGGCGGGTCTCGAGCTGCGCGAGCTTCTCGCGCTGGCCCTGCACCTTGCGGTCGAGCGCACCGAATTCCAGCGCCTTCCACTCGGCGTCCTTGACGCGGCGCTCCGACTGGATCGCCTGGTACTGCTCGGCCTGCCGCGCCTGCCGGGCGAGGTGCTGCAGCTGCTTGCCGACTTCCTCGCGCAGGTCGTTCAGGCGGTCGAGGTTCTCGCGCGTGTGGCGGATGCGCGTCTCGGTCTCCTTGCGGCGCTCCTTGTACTTGGAGATGCCCGCGGCCTCCTCCAGGTACATGCGCAGGTCCTCGGGCCGCGCATCGATGATCTGGCTGATCATCCCCTGCTCGATGATCGAGTAGCTGCGCGCGCCGATGCCGGTGCCGAGGAACAGGTCGGTGATGTCGCGGCGCCGGCACTTGGTGCCGTTGAGGTAGTACTGGCTCTGCCCGTCGCGCGATACCGTGCGCTTCACCGAGATCTCGTTGAACGCCGCGTATTCGCCCGTGATCGTGTGGTCGGAGTTGTCGAAGATCAGCTCGACCATCGCCTGCGAGACCGGCTTGCGCGCCGAAGAGCCCGCGAAGATCACGTCGGTCAGCGAATCGCCGCGCAGGCGGCTGGCGGAACTCTCGCCCATCACCCAGCGCACGGCGTCGATGATGTTCGACTTGCCGCAGCCGTTCGGGCCGACGACGCCGGTCATGTTGCCCGACAGGTGGAGCGTGGTCGGGTCGACGAAGGACTTGAAGCCCGACAGCTTGATCGTGGAAAGACGCATGCGGAGGTAACGGCCTCGGGCGAGCGCGGGCTCGCGTGCACGGCCGGCCGGACGGCCGGCGCGACCGGCGAGTATAGCGGCCGGACGCGGGCCGCCGGCTCGCCGTGCCGCCCTGCGGCGTGCGCCCGGGGCATGGAACCTGCATCATCCCCGCATGGTTTTCGGAGTCGCCGCCGCCCTGCCCCAGACCGAGCGCCTGCCCGATCCGGCCGGCGGCTGGCAGATGCATGCGCATCGCGACCCGCACGTCTGGACCTGGGCCGCCGCTGTCGCCATCGCGGGCGAGCTCCGGCGCGACCTCCAGCTGCGGCCGCGCTCCCGCATGATCGTGTCGCCCAGCGACCGTGCCGCGCCCGTGCTGCGCGCGCTCGCGAAGGCGCCGATCGACTGGGACCGGGTGGACGTGGGACTCGTCGACGAACGGTGGCTGCAGCCCGACGATCCCGACAGCCACGCGGCGGCGTTGCGGCGCCACCTGCTGGTCGACCACGCTGCCGCGGCCCGCCTGGAGCCGCTGACGCTCGCGGGCCGACGCGTGGAGGACGCTGTCGCCATCGCGAACGCGCACGCCCGCCAGGCGCCGAACCTCGTGCTGCTTACCATGGGCGACGATGGCCACGTGGCGGCGCTGTTCCCCGATTCGCCGGACTACGAGCGTGCTGTGGCCTCGCGGCAGGACTACGCCAGCATCGACGCCTCGTACTCGAGCGGCGCGGCGCCAGGGCCCCGCCGCATTTCGGCTACGCCGCTCGGCCTGTCCCGCGGCCAGTGCCGCATCCTGCTGCTGCGCGGCGCGGCGCAGCGCGCGCACTTCGACGCGGCGATGGCCACGACGGACGCTCGCCGCTCCTCGCTCGCGGCGGTCCGCCTCGCGGGCGGCGCGCCGACCCAGGTCCACTGGTGCCCCTGAGCGGCGCTCGCCGCCCTCAGGCGGCGCCGGCTTCGCCAGACGTGCGCGCTTCGATCGACAGGGCGTGGATGTCCGTGGTCATCAGGTCGCCCAGCGCGGCGTAGACCGCGCGATGGCGCGCAAGGGGACCGAGGCCCGCGAAGCGGTCGCTCACCAGCGCCACGTTGAAATGCCCCCGACCGTCCCGCGCACCCGCGTGGCCGGCGTGGCGATGGCTGTCGTCGACCACATCGAGCGCGATCGGCGCGAACGCCGATTCGAGCGCGTCGCGAATGGCGCCGACGCGATCGGCCGGATTCACGGCAGCACCCGCCGGAACGGCCGGACGTCGACGGTCGCGTACACGCCCGCCTCGACGTACGGATCCGCCGCGGCCCAGGCGCGCGCCGCCTCGAGCGAGTCGAACTCGGCGATCACGACGCTGCCGGTGAAACCCGCCGGGCCCGGATCCTCGGCGTCGATCGCCGGGCACGGGCCCGCGAGCAGCAGCCGGCCGGCGTCCCGCAGGGCGTGCAGGCGCTCCAGATGGCGCGGCCGCGCCTCCAGTCGCCGCTGCAGCACGTCCGCGCCGTCGCGCGCATCGATCACGTACCACATGGCCTCACTCCTTCTGGAAGAGCGGCGATTCTAGCGACGCCCGGCGGCCTTGCTGGACAGCGTCGCCCCCGCACCGTACGCTAGCCCCGTCCGTCGACCTGACCGCAGGCGACAGCCGCCGCGGAGCCCCCGCTCCCACGTCCGGCATCCCGATCGCGAAATCCGACCCCGCGCCCCGGCGCGCGTCGCCCGCATCGTTTTCGCAGTCCGCATCACCGAAGGGTCGGCCCGGCCGTCCCAGCCGCAGTGTGCTGTGCCAGGCCCGGAGGGGCCGGTCCCGAATGACCGACGATCTCGCGCCGCAGGCGACCGAGGACAATCCGACCGCAACGGCCGCGCCCGGCCGACCGCAGCAGCAGGAAATGCCGCTGGCGGTGGTGCATGGGCAGCCGGTCCTGCAGATCCCGCAGGATCTGTACATCCCGCCGGACGCGCTGGAGGTCATCCTCGAGGCGTTCGAGGGGCCGCTGGACCTGCTGCTGTACCTGATCCGCCGGCAGAACCTCGACATCCTCGACATCCCGGTCGCGGACATCACGAAGCAGTACGTCGAATACATCGGCGCCATGCACGAGATGCGCTTCGAGCTGGCGGCCGACTACCTGGTCATGGCCGCGATGCTGGCGGAGATCAAGTCGCGCATGCTGCTGCCGCGCGTGACGAACGAAGATGGCGAGGAAGAGGATCCGCGCGCCGAACTGGTGCGACGCCTGCAGGAATACGAGCGTTTCAAGAAGGCGGCGGAGGACATCGACGCCCTGCCCCGGCTCGAGCGCGACACCGCCGTGGTGCAGGCGCACGTGCCCGAGCGCAGCGTGGTGCGCATGCCGCCGCCGGTGGACCTCAAGGAAATGCTGCTGGCGCTGCGCGACGTTCTGACCCGCGCCGAGCTGTTCACGCAGCATGCGATCCGGCGCGACGCGCTCACCGTGCGCCAGCGCATGGCCGAGTTGCTGGAGCGCCTGTCCGACGGCGGCTTCCACCGCTTCGAGACACTGTTCGAGGCGCGCGAGGGTCGTCTCGGCGTGGTGGTCACGTTCCTCGGCATGCTCACGCTCGCCAAGGAACAGTTGTTGGAAATCGTGCAGGAGGCGCCGCTCGCGCCGATCTACGTCAAGTCGCTCGCGCTGACGCAGGACGCCTCCCAGATCGAATTGTCGAGCGAGTTCGACGGCGACGTGGCGAACGATGCGGCCTGATCGCAGGCCGCTCGCGATGCACGCGGCGACGGGCCACCGGGCCCGCGCGATCGCCGCACTACAGGGGTTTGAATGGATCAGTCACTGATCAACCGCATCGTCGAGGCCGCGTTGCTGGCGTCGAGCCAGCCGCTCACGCTCGCGCAGCTGCGCGACCTGTTTCCCGAGGACCAGCCCGCGCCCGCGGGCGGGATCGAGGCCGCGCTGGAGCACCTGCAGGCCGAGAACGGCAGCCGCGGCGTCGAGCTGGTCGAGGTCGCGTCCGGCTTCCGGTTCCAGGTCAGCGCCGAGGCGCATCCGTGGATCACGCGGCTGTGGACCGAGCGGCAGGCGCGCTACACCCGCGCCACGCTCGAGACGCTCGCGTTGATCGCGTATCGCCAGCCGATCACGCGCGGCGAGATCGAGCAGGTGCGCGGCGTGACGGTGAGCAGCAACATCATCAAGGCGCTGGAGGAGCGCGAGTGGATTCGCGTCGTCGGCCACCGCGACGTGCCGGGCCGGCCCGCGCTGTTCGGCACCACCAAGGGCTTCCTCGATTACTTCGGGCTCAAGCGCCTCGACGAGCTCCCGCCCCTGTCCGAACTGAAGGACATCGGCGAGCTCGAACCGCAGTTGCAGTTCGACCAGGGCGCGGGCGTCGATGCGCGGATCGTCGCAGGCGTGGCCGAGGCTGCCGAAGGCGCCCCGCTGGACGCCGCGGCGAACGATGCCGACGCCGATGAACAGCGCGGGGACACGCAGGCCGATACGCTGGCCGCCGCCGTCGTCGATGCCGACACCGCGGCGGACGCCGATGCCGATGCCGATGTCGGCGACGACGACGATGGTGCGGACCTGGATTTCCGCCGCGAACGCCCCGTGGTGTTCGACATGGGCGACGAAGAACTCCCCGATGACGCCGATGGCATCGTCGATCCCGAAGCCGCGCCGGGGATGCGCGCGGCAGACGAGAACGACCGCGAGCAAGACAACGCCGTCGAGACGACGACCGTTCCCGACATGACGACCGCATCGAACGATGCGGCGGAGTCAACTGAAAATGAGTGAAGAAAAAGGCCGCAAGCTCACGCTTCGGCGAGAACAGCCCGCCGCCCCCGCGCCGCGCCTCGAGGAACGCCTGCACAAGGTGCTCGCGCAGGCCGGCCTCGGCTCGCGACGCGCGCTGGAGCAGCGCATCGCCGACGGCCTGGTGAAGGTCAACGGCGAGGTCGCGCAGGTCGGCATGAGCATCGGCGGGGGCGACAAGGTCGACCTCGACGGTCGCCAGTTCGTCGCCACCGCGCTGACGGAGCCGCCGCGCGTGCTGATGTACAACAAGCCCGAAGGCGAAGTGACCACCCGCGAGGATCCCGAAGGCCGCCCGACGGTGTTCGAGGCGCTGCCGCCCCTGAAGGGCTCGCGCTGGATCACCATCGGCCGACTCGACATCAATACGACCGGCCTGCTGCTGCTCACGACCGACGGCGAGCTCGCGAACGCGCTGATGCATCCGTCGAAGGAAGTCGAGCGCGAGTACGTCTGCCGCGTTCGTGCGCCCGAAGGCCTGGAGACGGTCTCGGACGACATCATCGCGAAGCTCGCGAAGGGCGTGCAGCTCGACGACGGCCCGGCGAAGTTCGACGAGATCGAGAAGATCGGCGGCAGCGAGTCGCACGACTGGTTTCGCGTCGTGGTGAAGGAAGGGCGCAACCGCGAAGTGCGCCGCCTGTGGGAGTCGCAGGGTTGCCAGGTGAGCCGGCTGAAGCGCGTGCGCTACGGCGGCGTCGAGCTGCCGCGCGAGCTGCTGCGCGGCCAGTCGCAGGAACTGCCGACCGCGCGCGTGGAACATCTGCGCACGGACCTCGGCCTCGAGGACGCCGCGCCGTCGGCGCTCACGCTGCAGCCGGTGATCGGCCAGCGTCGCGCCGCGAAGTCGACGATCCACTTCAACGGCGAGCGCAGCCAGGGCGGCTACGTCGGCGGACAGAACACGGCCGACGAAGGCCGCGAACTGCGACGCTTCGACCACGTTCGCGAAGAGCGCGGTCGCGGTCGCGGCGGCCCGCGCAAGCCCGGCGGCCTCACCGTGAGCGGCGAGGCGGCGGCCAAGCAGGCCCATAAGCCTTTCAAGCAGCGTGCCGACAAGGGCCCGCGTGCCCTGCCCGACGGCAATCCCGCCGCGTTCCGCACCTGGTACGTGCCGGACGGCGTGGACACCGGTCCGGCCGGCCATCGCAATCCCGACGGGCGTCCGCGCAAGCCGTTCGGCGGCAAGCCGGGCGGCGGCGGTCCGCGTCCCGGCGGCGGCGGCGCGCGTCCGGGCGGTCCGCGCCCGGCGGGCGGCGGTGGCTTCCGTGACGATCGCGGCCCCGGCGGCGGTGGTTTCCGCGACGATCGCGCAGGCGGTGGCGGCGGTGGTCCGTACGGCGCAGGCAGCGGCCGCAAGCCGGGTGGTCCGAAGCCGGGTGGCCAGCGTTCGGCCCCCTACGGGCATCCGGGCGGCGCGCCGTCGTTCCCTTCCGATCACGCCAACCCAGGCGCAGGCGGCTTCGACCGTCCGCGCGGCCCGCGGCCCGGCGGCCCGGGTGGCCCGCGTGGCCCCGGCGGTGGCGGTCCGCGCGGTGCCGGTGGCCCGGGCGGCGCTCGCGGTCCGGGCGGCCCCGGCGGTCCACGGGGGCCCGGCCGTCCCGGCGGCGGCGCACGCGGGCCCGGCGGCCCGGGCGGCGGTCGCCCGGGTGGCGGTGGGCGCCCCGGCGGGCGAGGCCCGAGGGGCTGAATAGAAGAACGGCCGCTTCGAGCGGCCGTTTTTTTCGCGCTCGAAGCGCTAGAAGCGCGGCATCGCCAGGTGGCGTGCCTCGAGCAGCGGGTCCGCACCGCGCGGAACGGTTTTCACCCGCACGTCCCCCGGCATCGGCGCCCCGTCGTAGAGATGGGCCCACGTGCGGTCGAGCGCCTCGTAGACGTAGGGGAGCAGCGGCACGTACTGGCCGCCCACGGGCGGCAGCGCGAGGAAGGCGTCGAAGTGCTGCGCATGCTCGACCTGCCAGAAGCGGACGTCGCGCCCCGCCGCCTTCGCGGCGGCGACGTACGGCGCGCTCGTGAACGCGACGGGCACGAGTCCGTCGTCGGTGCCGTGCACGATCGTGATCGGCATGCCCGCGCGCGGCAGCGAAGCCTGCGCCTCGCGGATGCCCGCACGGACCCGCGCCGCGTTCGCATCCTCGCCGGTCCACAACGCGCGCAGGCAGCGCAGCGCGTCGATCGGCGCGCCGTCGGGCGGCAACAGCGTGACGCCGGCACCGGGCGGGATTCCGCTCGCGTCCGCCCACCAGGCCGCGCGCTCGGCGTCGGTCGCGACGCGCGCGGCACCACGGGCATCGACGGGCGCGAAGCGGAATCCGCAGGGGTGTTCGTTCGGACCGAAGCGTCCATAGGACGAGGCGTAGGTCGCCGCCACCGCCTTCCAGAGGTCGAACGCCGCGCTCATCGCACCCGCGCGCATCGCTTCGTCGGTCCAGCCGCGGGCACGCAGTCGTGCATACGCGTCATTCGCGCGATCTGCGTCACTCGCACCCTGCACGAGGCCGGCCTGTGCCGCGACCGCGCACGACGGCCCTGCGGTGGGCGGCAGCGGCACGCCGAGGTGCGCCAGCGCGCAGGGCATCAGCAGCGCGGCCTCGGTCGCGATGTCGTACAGCGGCGGCGCACCGTCGACATAGACGTTCGGCTCGCCCGCGACGACCGCATCGAGCCAGTCGCCGTCGAGTTCGGCCGCACGGAGCACGGCGCCGCCACCGTTCGACACCGCGACCGCGATGATGGTCGTGTTGTCGAACCGGAACGGCGCCTGTTGCGGATAGGCGTCGTCGAGCGCGCGCAACGCGAACTGCGCCGCCTGCTTCACATGGCGGCCCCAGTCCTTTTCCGGGTTGTCGCCGGAATGCGCGTGCTTGAAGGCGATGCCGCCGCCCGTGCGCGACGCCGGCTCGAACGCGAGCCGCGCGTCGCCGGGCGCGTGCACCGTGCCGTCGAGCGCAAGGCCCTGCCCCGCATCGAGATCGAAATAGTCGGTACCGGCG
Organism: Lysobacter xanthus; assembly: GCF_047159895.1. Classification (NCBI taxonomy): domain Bacteria; kingdom Pseudomonadati; phylum Pseudomonadota; class Gammaproteobacteria; order Lysobacterales; family Lysobacteraceae; genus Lysobacter; species Lysobacter xanthus. Next base: position 160 of record NZ_BAAGAB020000071.1, on the reverse strand, counting down.
CCCTTGTCGGTGTACGCCACGGCGCAGCCACGCGGGAGGCCCCACGCACCCGCGACGCTGATCGCGCCGTAGACGCCGCGCGAGCCCGAGGCCGGTGCCACGAGGACGCAGCGCTTCTTCGTGTCGAAGCCATCGGGCACCTGCACGACGACGCGATGTG
>NZ_BAAGAB020000070.1:0-13235 GCF_047159895.1 Lysobacter xanthus | reverse complement strand
GTGCGGTTGCTGCGGGCGAGGTAGGTCTTCGCGGCGCGCTGCAGGTCGGCGGACGTCACCGCCTCGATCCACGCGGGCTCGAAGTGCGCGCCCTTCGGCAGGCCGGACACCTGGATCGTCGAGCGCGCCGGGTACGGCGCCTGGAAGTACTCGGCCATCACCGCATTGACCGCGGCGAAATCACCGAGGTCGGTGAGGTAGAGGCCGAGGCGCACGACGTCGTCGAGCGAACCGCCGGCCGCTTCGCAGACCGCGCGCAGGTTGTCGAACGCGCGGCGCGCATGGACCGCGATGTCGCCGACGACGAGCTCGCCGGTGGCGGGATCGAGCGGGATCTGACCGGACAGGAAGACCGTGCCGCCCGCGCGGACGGCCTGCGAATACGGGCCGATGGCGGCGGGCGCGCGGTCGGTATGGAGGGACTGTCGGGGCATGGCGTCGCGTCCTCGGGAAAACGCGAGTGTAACGAAGGGCTTCGCGGCGGCTGAGACGCTCAGATCCGCTGCACGCCGAGCGCGACCGCCAGCTTGCGCACCTTGCGCATCACGTCGGCGATGTGGCGCCGGTCGGTGACCTCGATGCCGAACCGCAGCACCGCGACATTCGCGTCGCGCTCGAGGTATTCGACGCGGTCGATGTTCGCCTTCGCCTCGGCGATGCCGGCGGCGACCTGGGCGAGCGCGCCGGGCCGGTTGTCGACCTCGATCTTGAGCGCGGCGTGGAAGTCGCCGTGGACCTCGCGGTCCCAGCCGATCGGCACCCAGCGGTCGGGCGACTTGCGGTAGTCGGCGACGTTCGGACAATCGAGCCGATGCACGACGATGCCGCGGCCGGCCGTGTGGTAGCCCATGATCTCGTCGCCGGGCACGGGCAGGCAGCAGCTCGCGAACGAGATGACGCCCTTCTCGCTGCCGGTGATGAGGATCTTGTCCTGCGATGCGACCGCGTCTTCCGCGCGACGCAGGAGGTTGCCGGCGCGGCCGCGCACCAGCGCCAGCGCGACCTGCTGCGGCATCCGGTTGCCGAGCGCGATCTCGGCGAGCAGCGCCTCCAGCCGCGGATAACGGTTCTCGGCGAGGTAGGTCTCCACGCGCGTCGCCGGCACGCGCTCCAGCGACGTGTCGAGCGCTTCCAGCGCGCGATCGAGCATGCGATGGCCGATCTGCACCGCGTCCTCGTGCTCGAGCTGCTTGAGCTGCTGGCGGATGGCGGTGCGCGCCTTGCCGGTCACGACGAATTCCAGCCACTGCGGCTTGGGCGTCGCCGAACGCGCGGTGATGACGTCAACGCGCTGCCCGCTCGCGATCTTCGTGCGCAGCGGCACCAGCTTGCCGTCGACGCGCGCGGCGACCGCGGTGTTGCCGATGTCGGTATGCACCGCGTAGGCGAAGTCGACCGCAGTGGAATTGCGCGGCAGCGAGAGAATGTCGCCCTTCGGCGTGAAGACGTAGACCTCGTCCGGGAACAGGTCGACCTTGACGTTCTCGAGAAATTCGAGCGACGAGCCGGCCGAACGCTGCGACTCGACGAGGTTCGTGATCCAGTGGTGCGCACGGCTCTGCGCGCCGTTGAAGCCGTCGCCGCCGAACTTGTAGGACCAGTGCGCCGCGATGCCCCGCTCGGCGACGAGGTCCATCTCCTCGGTGCGGATCTGCACTTCCACCGGCGATCCGTACGGCCCGAACAGCACGGTGTGCAGCGACTGGTAACCGTTCGCCTTCGGGATCGCGATGAAATCGCGGAAGCGCGAGTCGAGCGGCTTGTAGACGCTGTGCGCGACGCCGAGCGCGCGGTAGCAGTCGCCGACGTTGCGGACCACCACGCGGTAGCCGAAGACGTCCATCACCTGCTTGAAGCTTTTGTGCTCCGTGCGCATCTTCGTGTAGATGCTCCACGGCGACTTCACCCGGCTCACGAGCCGGTGGATGAGCTTCTCCTTGGCGAGCTTCTGCGCGAGGTTCGCCTCGATCTGCGCCAGCAGTTCGCGGCGCATCACCGGCTGCGTGCGGATGCGCTTGCTGATGACGGCATGGCGCCACGGATGCAGCGCACGGAAGCCGTGGTCCTGCAGCTCCGCCTTGAATAGGTTCATGCCCAGGCGCTGCGCGATCGGTGCGTAGATCTCGATCGTCTCGCGGGCGATGCGCTTGCGGGACTCCGGGCTCTGCGACCCGAGCGTGCGCATGTTGTGCAGGCGGTCGGCGAGCTTGATCAGGATGACGCGCAGGTCGCGGCTCATCGCGAGCAGCATCTTGCGGAAGCTCTCGGCGGCGGCCTCCTGGCGATCGCGGAACTGCAGCTTGTCGAGCTTGGTGACGCCGTCGACGAGCTCGGCGACCGTGCTGCCGAACTCGGCGACCAGCTGGTCGTGCCCGAGTTCGGTGTCTTCCAGCGTGTCGTGCAGGATCGCCGCGATCAGCGTCTCCGCATCGAGGCCCTGCTCGGCGAGCACCTTGGCCACGGCCACCGGATGCGTGATGTACGGCTCGCCGGACTTGCGCGTCTGCCCTGCATGGGCCTCCGCGCCGAGGCGCCAGGCCTTGCGCAGCAGCCCGCGCTGTTCGTCGTTCAGGTAGGCCGCCGCGCGCTCGAGTTCGAGGACGTACTCGGGCGCCTCGTCGGTGGGTACCGGCAAGGACGCGGCTTTCGGGCTGGCGACGCGATCGAACGAACTCATCCCGACCGACTATACGGGGCGACTCCGCGGGCGCAATGCCGTGAAACGGCAGCGGCCGTCACGCATTCACCGCGATGCATGCGGCGTGACGGCAACAGAAACGAAAAAGCCCCGCCGGAGCGGGGCTTTCAGGCGACCGATCGCAATGCGATCAGTCGTCGCCCTTCGAGAGGTCGTCGTCGGCGACCACTTCGGCGGCGGCCCACTCCAGCGCCTCGCGCTCCTTGCGCTCGCGCTCGGTCTTCTCGACCGCGTCGATGTACTCGTTGTCGATGCGGCGGGCGGCGATCTCGCGCAGCGCCAGCACGGTCGGCTTGTCGTTCGCGTCGTTGTCGAGCTGGGCGTCGACGCCGGCGGCGAGCTGGCGGGCGCGCTTGGAGGCCATCATGACGAGCTCGAAGCGGTTGTCGACGACCTGCAGGCAGTCTTCTACGGTGATGCGGGCCATGGGGCTCCCGGCGGCCTGGGGCGCGCCACGTGATGCGAAAGGGGCGAGAAGTGTAGGGCCGCCCCGGCGCCGAGGCAAGCCTTTCCTTTGGAATCAGGCAGTTAGGCCGGCGACCGGGTTCATGACGGGTCGTCGGCCAGCAGCGCCGTGATCAGGCGCGAGTGCCGGGCCACCTGACGGTCGCGGCGGAGGCGGCTCGCGGTGAAGATCGCGCACATCTCGGCGACGGCGGTTTCGAAGTCCTCGTTGACGATCAGGAAGTCGAATTCGCCGTAATGGCTCATCTCCTCGCGGGCGGCCTGCAGCCGCTGGGCCATCACCTCCTCGCTGTCCTGCCCGCGCTTGCGCATGCGCTCGTCGAGCGCCGAGCGCGAGGGCGGCAGGATGAAGACGGAGATCGCATCGGGCACCTTGGCGCGGACCTGCCGGGCGCCCTGCCAGTCGATCTCCAGCAGCACGTCGCGGCCGGAGGCCAGCTGCGGCTCGACCGACTGGCGGGCCGTGCCCTTCCAGTCGCCGTGGACGAGCGCGTGCTCGAAGAAGTCGCCCGCGGCGACCATCGATTCGAACTCCTGGGCGCCGACGAAGTGGTAGTGCTCGGCATGCCGCTCACCCGGCCGCGGCGCGCGCGAGGTGAACGAGACCGACAGGCAGATGTTCGGATCGCGGGCGAGCACCGCGTTGACGATGCTCGACTTGCCCGCGCCGGACGGCGCCGCGACGATGAAGAGGGTTCCGCGCATGGGCCGGTGCTGGTCTGCGGGTGTCGGCGGGGCCGGGGCTCGCGAATCCTAACCGCTTTGGCGACGCGGCAGTCCGGAGCCCGGTCGGGTCATTCGATGTTCTGGACCTGCTCGCGAATCTGGTCGATCAGCACCTTGAGGTCGATCGCGGCTGCCGAGGTGCGGCTGTCGACCGATTTCGACCCGAGCGTATTGGCCTCGCGGTTGAACTCCTGCAGCAGGAAATCCAGCCGGCGACCGACGGCCTCGCGCAGCTTGAGCACGCGTCGCGCCTCGGCCAGATGCGCGTCGAGACGGTCGAGTTCCTCGTCCACGTCGAGCTTCTGCAGCGCGAGCACGAGTTCCTGCTCGATGCGGCCCGGATCGACCGGCACCGGCAGGTCCGCCAGGCGCGCCTGCAGCCGCGTGCGCTGGCCTTCGCGGATCGCGGGGATGCAGTCGCGCACGGTTTCGCGGATCGCGGCGATGCCGTCGAGCCGCTCGACGATCGCCTGCGCGAGTTTCGCGCCTTCGCGCTCACGCGCGGACACGAACTCGTCGAGCACGCCATCGAGCAGCGCGAGCGCATCGGCCTGCAGCGCGGCGGTGTCGATGCCCTCGCCCTTCACCACGCCGGGAATCTGCAGCAGCTGCGAGAAATCGGTACGCAGGCCGGGGAAGTCGGTTTCCAGCTCGCGCGACAGGCGGGCGAGTTCGGCGAGACGCGCGCGATCCACCTGCAGCGTGCCCGTGCCGTCGGCGGTGCGCAGGCGCAGGCTCACGTCGACCTTGCCGCGGCTGATGCGGCCGCCGATGCGCTCGCGCAGCGCGGGCTCCAGCGCGCGCAGCTCGTCGGGCAGGCGCGTGGCGATCTCGAGGAAGCGGTGGTTCACCGAGCGCAGCTCGCAGGCGAGCGTGCCCCACGGGGTGGTCGACTCGCCGCCGGCGAAGGCGGTCATGCTGCGGATGGTCATCGCGACTCCGGCCGGTGCGGCGGGGCGTGGATGGTACGCTCACGCGCCGTCGCCCGGACACCGCCCCATGAGCGCGACCGCGCCCCCGACCTTCGCCCGCCCCTCCGGCCGCGCCGCCGACCAGCTGCGCGAGGTGCGCATCACGCGCGGCTTCACCCGGCATGCGGAAGGCTCGGTCCTGATCGAGTTCGGCGAGACCCGCGTGCTGTGCACGGCGAGCGTCGACAACAAGGTGCCGGGCTTCCTGCGCGGCAAGGGCGAAGGCTGGGTCACCGCCGAGTACGGCATGCTCCCGCGCGCCACCCATACCCGCAACGATCGCGAGGCCGCGCGCGGCAAGCAGGGCGGCCGCACGCTCGAGATCCAGCGCCTGATCGGCCGATCGCTGCGGGCCTGCGTCGACCGCCGCGCGCTCGGCGAACGCACCGTCACGCTCGACTGCGACGTCCTCCAGGCCGACGGCGGCACGCGCACGGCCGCCATCACCGGTGCCTACGTGGCGCTGGTCGATGCGATGGACGGGCTGCGCGGGCGCGGCGACCTCAAGCGCGATCCGGTCGTCGGCGCGGTGGCCGCGGTGTCGGTCGGCATCTACCGCGGCGTGCCCGTGCTCGACCTCGACTATGCCGAGGACAGCGACTGCGACACCGACATGAACGTCGTCATGAATGACGGCGGCGGCTTCATCGAGCTGCAGGGCACCGCGGAGGGCCACGCCTTCCGTCGGACGGAGCTCGACGCCCTCACCGGGCTGGCGGAGGCCGGAATCGGGCAGCTGGTCGCGCTCCAGCGGGCCGCGCTGGGTCGCTGATCCACCCGGCCTACACCGCGCGGAGGCGAGGATCGCGTCCATGAAGGTCGTCGTCGCCACGGGCAACCCCGGAAAACTCGCCGAGTTCGAGCGCCTGCTCGCGCCGCTCGGATTCGAGTGCGTGCCGCAGTCCGAGTTCGAGACGGGCGAGGTGGACGAGACCGGGCTGACGTTCGTCGAGAACGCACTGCTCAAGGCACGCCACGCGGCGCGGGTCAGCAACCTGCCGGCGATCGCCGACGATTCGGGCCTGTGCGTCGATGCGCTCGACGGCGGCCCCGGCCTGTTCTCCGCGCGGTACGCCGGGCCGGGCGCAGGATCGCAGGCCAACATCGACAAGCTGCTGGCGGCGCTTGACGGACGCGCGGAAGCCGAGCGCGGGGCCTACTTCCACGCGGCGATCGTGCTGATGCGCCGCGCCGACGACCCCCGACCGCTGATCGCCGAGGGCAGCTGGCACGGCCGCATCCTCGACGCGCCGCGCGGCACCGGCGGCTTCGGCTACGACCCGGTCTTCCTCGACACCGAGCGCGGGCTCGCCGCCGCCGAGATCGATCCCGACACGAAGGCCCGCATCAGCCATCGCGGTCGCGCCGTCGCGCGGCTGGTCGAGGCGTTGGCGGAGGCGCGCCCATGAGCGGCGTGCGCGAACGGCTCGACGTCGGCTGGCAGTCGCGAGCGCCCGCGGTCGCCGGCGCATTCGCCGTCGGCGTCTTCGGCGTGCTGGTCGTGGCGGCCACGCTCGGTCCGATGCCCGGCATCATCGCCGCGCTGGCGCTGGCCCTCGCCGCCGGGGGGCGCATGCAGTGGGCGGCGCTCGACGGCTGCGCGCTGCTGCTGCGGGAAACCGCGACGCGGTACGTCGACCGCGCCTGGCCCGCGCGCCGGTTCGCCGGCCTGCGCTTCCAGCCGAGCCGGCTGCCGTGGTGCCGCCTCGCCTTCCGCGAGGAGGCCGGTGCGCTGGTGCTCGTGGCCTCGGGCCCGTCGCCGGGCCATCCGGACCTGCGCACGCTGACCGTGTGGATGATCGTCCACGGGCGACGCCGCGCACGCATCGATCCGCGGCTGCTCGACGGGCTGGTCGCCATGCCGGAGCATGGGGCGGCCCACCAGCCGCACGACGCCTCCCCCGCATGAGCCTCACCACCCCGCCCCTCTCGCTCTACGTGCATGTGCCGTGGTGCGTGAGGAAGTGCCCGTACTGCGACTTCAATTCGCACGAGGGCCGCGGACCGCTGCCGCTGGAGCGCTACGTCGATGCGCTCGTCGCCGACCTCGACTTCGACCTGCCGCTGGTCTGGGGTCGCACGATCCACTCGGTGTTCTTCGGCGGCGGCACGCCCAGCCTTCTGCCGGCCGCGCTGGTCGACCGCTTCCTGCAGCAGGCGCGCGCCCGGCTGCGGTTCGCGCCGGAATGCGAGATCACGCTGGAGACGAATCCCGGCACCGCCGAGTACGGCCGCCTCGCCGAATACCGCGCCGCGGGCGTCAACCGCCTGAGCTTCGGCATCCAGAGCTTCGACGACGGCTGCCTCGAGCGCCTCGGCCGCATCCATGATTCCGCGCAGGCCGTCACGGCGATCCGGCAGGCGCAGGACGCCGGCTTCGACGAGATCAACCTCGACCTGATGTACGCGCTGCCGGGCCAGGACCTCGCGATGGCCGCGCGCGACGTCGAGCGCGCGATCGAGCTGGCGCCGACGCACATCTCGCACTACCAGCTGACCCTCGAGCCCAACACGGTCTTCGCCGCGCGCCCGCCCGAGCGGCTTCCGGACGACGACCTCGCCTGGGACATGCAGGAGCACTGCCAGGCGCAGCTCGCCGCGGCGGGCTACGGGCATTACGAGACGAGCGCCTACGCGCGCCCCGGCCACCGCTGCGCGCACAACCTCAACTACTGGCGCTTCGGCGACTACCTCGGCATCGGTGCGGGTGCGCACGGCAAGATCACGCTCGGCGCGGAGCAGTCGATCCTGCGTCGCTGGAAGCACAAGCATCCGGCGAAGTACCTCGAGACGGCGGGCACCGCGGCCGTGATCGGCGGGGACGAACGCATCGACCCGGAGCGTCGCCCGTTCGAATTCATGCTGAACGCGCTGCGGCTGCACGAGGGCTTCGACTGGACGCAGTTCGAGGCGCGCACGGGGCTCGCGCGTGATGCCGTGCGGGCCCCGCTCGAACACGCCATCGCACGCGGCTGGCTGGAGGTCGACGGACTGCGCGTGCGCCCCACCGAACTCGGCCGCCGGTTCACGAACGACGTGCTCGAACTGTTCCTCGACCTCCACGCGACGGCTGACAGCGCCGCGTAACCGTGCTTAGATCACACAAACCGGCGGGGAGCTGCGAGTGTCCGTTCCGTTTCCACCCAACCGGCGGATCCCGCCCGCGAATGCAGTGGCGTCCGCGCCCCTGCCGCGGCGCGTGCGCGAGGCGCTGCTGGCGGTGCACGAGGCGGTGTTCGAACTGGTCGTCGACCGCCTCGGCCGGCTGATCCCCCAGCTCGAATCGAAGCTCGCCCACGTTCGCGACCGCGGCGCACAGCACACGGTCAACGTCACGGAGCTCGACCCGGCACAGCTGCTTGCGCGCCGGCAGTCGGCGTTCATCCAGGCGTTCGCGCATGCGGTCGACGCGGAGTTCGCGGCGCTGCGCGAGACCGCGCGGGCGCCCCGGCCGCTCGCCGACGCGCCGCCCACGATGCCGACGTTCGAGGAGCTGCGCCTGCTCGACGACGACGAGGCGGACGAGGATTCCGAGATCAAGGCGATCGCGCTGCGGCTCGAATCGCGCGCGCCCTTGCCGATCCATCTGCTCTGCCAGCGCTTCGCCGTGCTGGCCGAAGCCCCGGCCTTCGAACCCGGCCGGCTGCCCGTCGGCCCGCGCCGGCTGTGCGAGCTGATGATCGCCGCGGCCGAGTCCACCGCGTTCCCGCTCGCGTTGCGCATTGCGCTGCTGCGCGAGTTCGAGCGCGGCGTGCTCGGCGACTACCCCGCGATCGCCGAATCGATCAACGACCTGCTCGCCCGGCACCGCGTGATGCCGGGCCTGTCCTTCGTGCCGTTGCGGCTGCGCGCGCGACCGGTCGAATCCGCTGCCGACGCTGCCGCGCGGAGCACGGCCGCCGAAGCCGCCGCGCCCGATGCGCCGCATACGGGCTGGGCCGGCGCGCCCTCGGCGGACGTCGATGCCCCCACGTTCCGCATGTTGCAGGACCTCCTCGCCGCGCGTCGCTCGATGGCCGATCGCTTCCGCGGCGGCGGCTTCGCGCCGGGCAGTGGCAATGCCAGTGGAGGTGGAGGTGGAGGCGGCAGCAGCGGCGAAACGGCCGGCGCGGCAGCCGACCCGGGAGCGGGTTCAGCGTCCGGAACGAGCGCCCCGGGGGCCGTCGGCCGGCCGGAACTGACCACCGCCGCCGTGCTGGAGATCCTGCGCGAAGGCGGCCCCGACGTTGCCGAGCTCGACATCGATGCGCTGCGGCAGTGGGTGCTGCTGCAGGCCCGTCATCGTCGCGGCACCGCGTGCGCGATCTCGCGGGAGGACGCCGACGTCTTCGAGCTGCTCGGCCTCATGTACGCGCACCTGCAGCGCGACGTCCGGCCCGACAGCCCGGCCCAGGACCTTCTGGACCGGCTCCGCCTGCCGCTGCTGCGACTGGTGCTGGCGGACGCCGGCTTCTTCGTCCGCGCCTCGCATCCGGCGCGGGAAGTGCTCAACGCGGTCGCGGAATCCGGTGCGCGTTTCTACGCCCCGGAGGACGTGGATCCCCAGCTCCTTTTGCACCTCGGGCGCATCGTCGATTCCATCACCGCTGCGCAGGACGACATGGGCCTTGCCTTTCGCAACGCCGCCGCGGCACTGGAGGCGCAGCTGCAGGGCGTCGCCCGTCGCGCCGACGTCGCCGAGCGCCGCAACGTCGAAGCCGCGCGCGGTAAGGATCGCCTCGCCACGGCGCGGCGACGCGCGTCCGAAGTCATCGAGGCGGCGCTGGGCACCGCGCGCGTGCCGGCCTTCCATCGCGGGATGCTGCGGCATGCCTGGGCCGACGTGCTCACCCTCGCCCACCTCCGGCACGACGAGAACAGTGCCGAGTGGACGGGGCTGGTCGAGGCGACCGCCGAACTCGTGCGCGCGGCGGGGGGCAAGGTCGCGGCGGGTCCGGACCTCGTGCTGCAGGTCGACCACTGGCTGGTCACCGTCGGCTACCACGCCGACGACGCGGGCCGCATCGCGCGCATCCTCAGCGGCACCGCCGACGACGACTGCGACGACGCGGCCACGCGCACCGAACTCACGATGCGCCTGAAGTCGCGGGCACGACTCGGCGAGGACGCGATCGGCGATGCCGACGGCGCGATCCGCCTCGACGCCGCCGGCCAGGCGCGCGCCGCGCGCATCCGCGAGTTGCCGGCGGGCACGTGGTTCGACCTCGGCGCCCCGGGGCACGCACTGCGCCGTCGCCTGTCGTGGCTCGGCCCGGTCACCGGGCTCGCCCTCTTCGTGAACCCGCGCGGGCAGCGCGTCGCGGAGAGCAGTGTGGACGCACTCGCGCGCGACCTCGGGACGGGGGACGCGCGGATCGTCACCGCCGCCGAGGGCCGCCTCGTCGATCGCGCCTGGCGCGCCGCGCTGCAGTCGCTCGCCACCGGTGGCAGCGCCGCCCAGGAGTCCGTGGCATGAGCGCGAACCTCGACGAATCCCGCCGCAGCCGACGCCGTCGCGTCGACGAGCCGGTCGACGTCCTCGACGCGATGACCGAGCGTCCGGTGGGCCAGCTCGGCAACGTCTCGGAAACCGGGCTGCTGCTGCTCGCACGTGCGCCGCTGCACGAGGACTGCCTGTACCAGCTGCGCTTCGCGCTCGGTGACCGTGCGGGTCGTCGACTCGACTTCGAGGTCGGCGCGCACCTGCTCTGGCGCAACGACGCCGCGGCGCCGGGCCAGGCGTGGCTCGGCTTCCGCTTCCTGTCGCTCGAGGATGGCCAGCTCGAGCAGCTGCGCGAGTGGATCGACGCGCCGGGCGCGACCTACGTCTGAGCGCGCCCGGCGGCGCGATGCATCACCACCGGCTCGGGCCGGTGCAGCGCGAACCCCTGCGCATGGTCGACGCCGATCTCCGCGAGCGCGCGGATGATCGCCTCGCTGTCGACCCACTCCGCGATCACCTGCATGCCGCGGTGGTGGCCGATGTCGGTGACGGCGCGCACGATCGCGAGGCTCATCGCATCGGTCTCGAGGTCCTGCACGAAGCTGCCGTCGATCTTGATGACGTCGACCGGAAGGTTCTTGAGATAACCGAAGGACGACATGCCCACGCCGAAGTCGTCGAGCGCGATGCCGCAACCGGCGGCGCGCAGCTGGCCCATGAAGCGCGAGACGCGCGCGAGGTTGCGCACCGCGAGCGTCTCGGTGATCTCGAAGCACAGGCGCCGCGGGTCGACCCCGTGGTGGCGGATGAGCGCGAGGATGCGATCGACGAACGACTCGTCCTCGATCGTCGCGCCCGACAGGTTGATCGCCACCATCGCGAGGCCGGTGCCTTCGGGATGCAGCCGGTCGAGGTTCGCGATCGCGGTCTCGACCACCCAGCGGTCGATCGCCGGCATGAGCCCGTAGCGCTCGGCGGCGGGAATGAAGGCGCCGGGGGGCACGATGCGATCGTCCTCGTCGAGCAGGCGCAGCAGCAACTCCAGGCGGGTGCCGCCGGCGAGCCCACCCAGCGGATGCACTTCCTGGTAGTAGAGCCGGAACCGGTCGGCCTCGAGTGCCCAGCGCAGGCGATGCGCCCACTCCATCTCGCTGCGCCGTTCCGCCGCCGCGGCGTCGCCGCTGGAGAAGAAGTGCACGCGGTTGCGCCCGGCTTCCTTGGCGAGGTAGCACGCCGTATCGGCATGCGCGAACAGCTCCTTGAGCGAGCTCGAGCCATCGAGCAGCACGCCGCCGATGCTGGCGCTGACGAAAAAACTCGACTGGTCCCAGACGAACGTGTAACCGTCGATGTGCTGGCGGAGGCGTTCGGCGACCAGGCGCGCACCGGCTTCGTCGTGCACGTTGCAGGCGAGCACGCCGAACTCGTCGCCACCCAGTCGGGCCAGCACGTCACCGGTGCGCAGCTGTTCGCGCATGACCTGGGCGAGCTGCGTGAGCAGCTGGTCGCCCGCGACGTGGCCCGAGGTGTCGTTGATGAGCTTGAACTGGTCGAGGTCGACGTAGAGCAGCGCGCAGTCCGGACCGCCCGGCGGCGCATGCGCGAGCACGCGTTCCACCTGCCGCTCGAACTCGCGGCGGTTGAACAGCTCCGTTAGCGCATCGTGCGTCGCCTGGTAGCTGAGCAGTTCGGTGAGCTGGCGCTGTTGCGAAATGTCCGACGCCACCATCAGCCGCTTCCAGTGGCCGTTGATGCGCACGCGCGAGATCGAGACGCTCGCCCAGAAGCGGTCGCCGTTCGTGCTGAGCAGCATCGCCTCCTCGTTGTCCCACCCGGCGCCTTCGTCGAGTTCCTGCAGGCGGGCACGGCGGTCGGAATCCTCGAACAGCGTGGCGAGCGGCACGCCGTCGACCTGCTCGCCCAGGCGGATCCGCGCGGCCTGGTTGGCGTAGCTGACGCGGCCGTCGTGCTCGCGCGCCATCACCACGAGCGCCGGCAGCAGCTCGTTGAGTGCGCGGAAGCGCTCCTCGCTCTCGCGATACCGCCGGCTCATCGACTCGCCGATCTCCATCGCGCGGCGGCGTGAGCCGAGCATCGCCGCGACCCACAGCGCGAACAGCACGCTCGCGGCGACGCCCGCGAACAGCAGCGGGATGCTTTCACCGATGCCGGCCGCGCCGTGCGCCGCATCGTGCAGCGACACGCGCCATCGGCGTCCGCCGAAGTCGAGCAGCCGCACGTCGTGCCAAGCGCGTCCTGCGGCATGGCCGCCGGGATGCGAGTCGTACACCAGCGCGGCGGGCGTCGTGCCGATGTCCTCGATGCGCAGGTGCAGGCTGCGCCGCCATTCGGGGCGGAAGGCGTGCTCGGCCATGCGCGAGATGCGCAGCGAGATCGCGATCGACCCGACGATCCGCGCACGGCGCTCGTCCACCGAGCGCGGCGGAAGGCCCGGCGAGTAGACGGGCAGGCGCAGCAGCACGCCGTCCGGTGCATGGTCCGGCGCGTCCTGCACGAGCCGGAACGGCGCGGACAGGGCCGCGCGGTCCGAATCGCGGGACGCTTCCAGCGTGGCGTAATTGGCGGGCTGGCTGCGCACGTCCAGCCCGATAAGCGACTCGTTGCCGTGCGCGGGCAGGACGATGCGGGTGCGGTAGGCGTCACCCTCGGCCGGCAGGCGCTCCGCGTAGCCGGCCGCCTGCAGCCCCGGCAGGCGACGGTCGAGGTCGAGCGAGCGGTAGACGCGGTCGAACGACGCGGCATCCACGGGTTGCGTGAGGAACGCTGCCTGCATCGAGCGCAGCGCGAGGTCGTAGGCCTGCAGGCCGGAGCCGAGCATTGAGTATTCGCCGTCGGCGAGTGCCGACAGGTGCCGCGCGCGATCGGTCTCGGCGATGTGCCGCTGCCAGGCAGCGAGCGCGGCGGTGACGGCGAGGCCGAGCGCCAGGGCGAG
>NZ_BAAGAB020000069.1:0-13390 GCF_047159895.1 Lysobacter xanthus | reverse complement strand
CCGCGGCCGCCGGGGTATCGTCGGCGTCCCGCACGATGCCGCCCACCCATGCCGCGACTGTCCGCCTGCCTGCTCGCCCTTCCGCTCCTCGTGCTGGCGCCGGTCGCGCCGGCTGCCGGGCCCGCGCTGATGCCCTCGGTCGTCGACGCCGGTCGACCCGCGCAGCTCGCCGATTTCGACGCCTATGTCGAGTCCGCGCGCAAGCGCTTCGAGGTGCCCGGCATCGCCGTCGCGATCGTCAAGGACGGCCGCATCGTGCTCGAGCAGGGCTGGGGCGTGCGCGACGCCGGCAAGCCCGGCGAGGTCACCGCGCACACGCAGTTCGCGATCGCCTCGAACACCAAGGCGTTCACGTCGATGGCCATCTCGATGCTCGCCGACGAGGGCAAGCTCTCCCTCGACGATCGCGTCGTCGACCACCTGCCGTGGTTCCGCATGGCCGATCCGTACATCACGCGCGAAATGCGGATCCGCGACCTGCTCGCGCACCGCTCGGGCCTGAGTTTGGGGGCGGGCGACCTGCTGTACTGGCCGGGCTCGACCTACACCGGCCGCGAGGTCGCCGAACGCCTGAAAAACGTGCCCGTCAACGGCGGATTCCGCGGCCAGTACGCGTACGACAACATCCTGTTCGGCGTGGCGCAGCAGGTCATCGAGCAGGTCTCGGGGCAGACGTTCGAGCGCTTCGTGCAGTCGCGCATCCTCGATCCGCTCGGCATGACGGAGACGCGCTACAACGCCGACCACCTGAAGCCGGGCGACGAGGTCGCGGTGGGCCATGCGGCGTACGACTTCAAGGACGTGCGTCCGCTCGACCGTCCCACGACGTGGTCCAACGTGGCGGGCGCCGGCGGCATGTATTCCACCGTGCACGACCTCGCGCGCTGGATGCGCCTGCACCTCGACGACGGCGTGCTCGAAGGCGAGGGCGACGGCGCGAAGCGGCTGGTCAGCCGCAAGCGCCACGACGGCATGTGGCAGGTGATCACGCCGATCCCGGTGGCGACGCCGTCGGTGCCCGAGCTCGCACCGCTCAAGCCGAACTTCGCCGGCTACGGCGAGGGCTGGTCGCTGTCGGACTACCGCGGTCGCAAGCTCGTCTGGCACACCGGCGGCTGGCCGGGGATGGTCTCGAAGGTGACGATGGTGCCGGACCTCGACCTCGGCATCGTCGTGCTCACCAACGCCGAGTCGGGCGCGGCGTTCAATGCGCTCACCTACCGCGTGCTCGACGCCTACATGGGCGCACCGAAGACGGACTGGGTGGCGGCCTACGGCGTCGCGGTCGACAAGCAGCGCGCCGATGCGGACACGAGCTGGGCGAAGCACGTCGCGCAACGCGATGCGAAGTCCAAGCCGTCGCTGCCGCTCGCGGGTTACGCGGGGACGTATCGCGATCCGTGGTACGGCGACGTCGTCGTCGAGCGGGCCGGCGACGGCCTGCGCCTGCGCTTCACGAAGACGCCCGACCTGGTCGGCCGCCTCGAGCACTGGCAGCACGACAGCTTCATCGTTCGCTGGGAGCAGCGCTGGCTCAATGCGGACGCCTTCGTCGACTTCGACCTCGACCACGACGGCGCGATCCGTGCGGTGCGGATGGAGCCGGTGTCGCCGCTCACCGATTTCAGCTTCGACTTCCAGGACCTGCGCCTCGTCCCGGTCGCGCGGTGATCGCGCCCCGGCCGTATGCTGGCCACCATCTTCCAGGAGCCGCCCATGAGCTGGATCGCGATCCTCGTCATCGTCATCGGCCTGTACCTCGCCTTCAAGGCGGTCGGGCTGATGATCCGCCTGCTGATCTGGGCCGTGATCCTCGGCGCCATCTACTGGCTGCTGGCGCCGCACCTCGGCCTGCCGATGCCGGCATGACGGACGCGATGCGGGCTGCGCTAGAGTGCGGCGAACGCTCAGGGGGGGCGTCCATGAACTGGCACGTGTATTCCATCGGCCCGATCGACTACGGCTGGCACCAGCTGCGCAGCGTGCGCGAGACGCTGGAGATCGCGTCCGTGCCGTGCGAGGGCAGCGATCCGCGCGAGGGGCTCGACACGTCGACCGCGCAGGCCTTCCTGTCGAGCTGGCAGTCGGCGAAGGAAGCCGCCACCGCCGCCGGCTGGGAAGGCGGGTTCCGCCTGGAGCCCCGTGTGTTCTGGCTGCCCGACGACCTGCAGATGCTGCACGGCTTCGTCTTCAAGCAGGACCACAACGGCGCGACGTTCGTGGCGAGCCCCAAGCCGTTGCCGCACCTCGAGGCGCTCGCCGGCAGCTGACCGGGGCGCATTCCCCGCTCCGTACAATGGGCGCATGGTCCTCAACGTCGCCGCCTATCACTTCGCTCCCATCGGCGAGCCGTCCACGCTGGCCGCGTCGCTGCATCGCGTGGCCGAGGCCGGCGACGTGCGCGGCACGATCCTCGTCGCGCCGGAGGGCGTGAACCTGTTCCTCGCCGGTGCCGAGGCGTCCGTCGACGCGGTGCTCGCTGTGCTCGTCGACGATCCGCGATTCGCGGGCCTCGACGTCAAGCGCAGCTGGAGCCGCGCGCAGCCGTTCGGCCGCCTGAAGTCGAAGGTCAAGCCGGAGATCATCACCTTCCGTCGAGAGGGCACCGCGCCGCTGGACGGCCGTGCGCCCTCGGTCGAGCCGTCGACGCTCGCGCGCTGGATCGCGCAGGGCCGCGACGACGACGGCCGCCGGCTGGTGCTTCTCGACACGCGCAACCGCGAGGAATTCGGACACGGCACGTTCGAGGGCGCGCTGACGCTGCCGATCGACAACTTCACCGACCTGCCGTCGGCGCTCGAGCCGCATCGCGAGGCGCTCGCCGACGCGACGGTGGTGAGTTTTTGCACCGGCGGCATCCGTTGCGAGAAGGCCGCGCGCTGGCTCGCGGACGAGGGCATGCCGAACGTGCTGCAGCTGGACGGCGGAATCCTCGGCTACTTCGAGAAAGTCGGCGGCTTCGGCTACGACGGCCGCTGCTTCGTCTTCGACGGCCGCGTCGCGCTGGACCCGCATTTGCGTCCGCTCGTCGACGGCGACGGCGACGGCGACGGCGCGTAGGCGTCCGCAGGACAACAGCGTCACCGGCGTTTCACCCGACCTGCGCGGACGTTGCGGTCCCCTAGGCACGAGCGGCGACGGCGCCGCACGTCCGAGGAGACCCAATGGAAATGCGCGACGACATGCACGGGGCGGCACCCGACCGCGACGAGAACATCCGCAAGCTGCACGACCTGGCCAAGGGGCTGCACGTCGCGATGCTGACGACGCGTGGCGAGGACGGCCGGCTGTTCAGCCGCCCGCTCGGCGTGGCCGAGATCGAGTTCGACGGGGACCTGTGGTTCGCGACGGGCTTCGACAGCGAAAAGGTGCGCGAGATCGAGGCGAATCCGCAGGTCAACGTCGCCTTCGCGGCGAAGGACAACGGCAACTACATCTCGATCAGCGGCCGCGCGAGCGTCACCCGCGACCGCACGGAGATCGAACGCCACTGGATGCCCGGCATGGGCGTCTACTTCAAGGAAGGCAAGGACGATCCCAACCTCTGCCTGATCCGCGTCGAGGCCGAGAGCGCCGAGTACTGGGACGGCCCCGGCACCGCGGCCGGCAAGGCGCTGCACTTCCTGCTCACTGCGGTCACCAAGGACCCGGGCAAGCTCAGCGACAACCAGCGGATGAACCTGCAGTAGCAACGAAAACGGCCCGCGGATTCCGCGGGCCGTTCGTTCGGGACGCCGACTCAGCGATCGCGTCGCGGCGGTCGCGGCCCGCGGTCGCGATCCGGCCCGCGCGGCGGCGCGCCGTCGTCGCGACGGATCTTGAGCTGCTGGCCGGCGACGCGGACGCGCTTGAGATGCTCCATCGTCTCGCGCGGCATGCCCGAGGGCAGGTCGATCAGCGTGAAGTGGTCGCGGATGTCGATGCGGCCGATGAACTTGCTCTCGAGATCGGCCTCGTTGGCGATGGCGCCGACGATGTTGCCGGGCTTCACGCCGTGCGTGTGGCCGACCTCGATGCGGAAGGTCTCCATGCCCGGATCCGGGCCGCGCGACGGTGCACGCTCGCGACGCGGCGCATCGTCGTAGCCGCGCGGCGCGTCGCTCGGCGGACGCGCATCGCGTTCGAAACGCGGACCGCGCGATTCGAATTCGCTGCCGCTGCGCGGCGCCCGCTCGGCCGGCGCCTCGCGCTCGGGGCGCGGATACGACGGTCGCGGCGCATCCATCGGCGGGCGTGCCGCCTGCGCGGGGCGATCGCGCTCGTAGCGATCACCGGGCGAGTGCTGCGGGCGCTCGGTGCGCGGTGCGCGATCAGGACCGCGCGCATCGCGCTCGAACCGGGCGGGACGGTCGGGCCGCGGGCCGCGGTCGTTGCGCTCGCGGTCGAAGCGGGCGTCCGGGCGCGGGGGCTGGCGCAGCGGATCGTGGCCGGTGGGCATCAGCAGCGGAGACTCGCCCTGCAACAGGTGGGCGAGGGCGGCCGCGATCTCGACCGCCGGCACGTCGTGGTCGCGCTCGTAACGCTCCACCAGCTCGCGGTACATGCCGAGGTCCGGCGTTTCGAGCGCCTCCGAGATGCGGGCGAGGAAGCGGTCGACGCGGCGCTCGTTCACCGCTTCGATGGTGGGCGCTTCCATCGGCTCGATCGGCTGGCGCGTGGCGCGCTCGATCGCGCGCAGCATCCCGCGCTCGCGCGGCGTCACGAACAGGATGGCCTCGCCGGTTCGGCCCGCGCGGCCCGTGCGGCCGATCCGGTGCACGTAGCTCTCGGTGTCGTACGGGATGTCGTAGTTCAGGACGTGGCTGATGCGGTCGACGTCCAGGCCGCGCGCGGCCACGTCGGTGGCCACCAGCACGTCGATGCGGCCGTCCTTGAGCTGCTGCACGATCTTCTCGCGCTGCTGCTGCTGGATGTCGCCGTTGAGCGCCGCCGCGGCGATGCCGCGCGCCGAGAGCTTCTCGGCGAGCTCCTCGGTGGCGATCTTGGTGCGCGCGAACACGATCATCGCGTCGAACGTCTCGGCCTCGAGCACGCGGGTAATCGCGTCGAGCTTGTGGTGGCCGCTCACCGACACGAACCGCTGGCGGATGTTCGCCGCGGTGGTCGTGGTGGACTTGATCGCGATCTCGACCGGGTCCTTGAGGTGCGTCTGCGCGATGCGGCGGATCGGCGGCGGCATCGTGGCGGAGAACAGCGCGACCTGGCGCGTCGGCGGCGTCGCGTCCAGCACGGCCTGCACGTCGTCGATGAAGCCCATGCGCAGCATCTCGTCGGCTTCGTCGAGCACGAGGCACCGCAGTTCGGAGAGGTCGAGCGTGCCGCGCTTCATGTGGTCGATCACGCGGCCCGGCGTGCCGACGATGACGTGCACGCCGCGCTTGAGCGCGGTCAGCTGGGGTGCATAGCCCTGGCCGCCGTAGATCGGCAGCACCTGGAAATTCGGCAGGTAGGTCGCGTACTTCTGGAACGCCTCGGCGACCTGGATCGCGAGTTCGCGCGTCGGGGCCAGCACCAGCGCCTGCGGCTTGCGCTGCGCGGGGTCGATCTGCGCGAGCACCGGCAGCGCGAAGGCGGCCGTCTTGCCGGTACCGGTCTGCGCCTGGCCGATCACGTCGCGGCCGGCGAGCAGCGGCGGAATGGTGGCGGCCTGGATGGGTGAGGGCGTCTCGTAGCCGACATCGGCCAGCGCGCGCAGCAGCGGCGCGCCGAGGGCGAGGTCGGTGAAGGAAATCGGGGTCGAAGCGGGTTCGGAATCGGCGCTCATGGCAGCGGGACGTCGGCGCCGGGCGGGCCGGTCGGGGGCGGCAGTCTACCCGCCCGGCCGCATCGATACCGTCGAGCGCGCCCCCGGGACGCCGCGTTTCCGCCGGTCGGTCGCGGTTCGGGGATGTCGCCACGCGCCTGACATCCTGCCCGCTAGCATGGCGGTTCCGACGCGCCCGACGTGTCCCCGACCCACGCCGATGAGCCTCTCCCGCCTGCAGTTCGACAATCGTTTCCTGCGTGAGGTCCCGGGTGATCCGCGCGACACGCCCGGGACGCGCCAGGTGCACGGCGCGGCGTGGTCGCGCGTGCGGCCGACGCCGGTCGGCAAGCCCCGCGTGCTCGCGGTCTCGGCCGAGATGCTGGAGGCGCTGGGCCTCGACTTGTCCGACGTCGCGGCCCCGGCCTTCGCGCAGGTGTTCGGCGGCAATGCACTGCTGCCGGGCATGGACCCGTTCGCCGGCAACTACGGCGGCCACCAGTTCGGCCACTGGGCCGGACAGCTCGGCGACGGGCGCGCGATTTCGCTCGGCGAGGCGGTCACCGAAGCCGGCGAGCGCTGGGAGCTGCAGCTCAAGGGAGCCGGCTCCACCCCGTATTCGCGCACCGCGGATGGGCGCGCCGTCCTGCGCTCGTCGATCCGCGAGTTCCTGTGCAGCGAGGCGATGCACCACCTCGGCGTGCCGACCACGCGCGCGCTGAGCCTCGTCGCCACCGGTGAGCCGGTGGTGCGCGACATGTTCTACGACGGCAATGCCGCACCCGAACCCGGCGCGATCGTCTGCCGTCTCGCACCGTCGTTCCTGCGGTTCGGCCACTTCGAACTGCCGGCCTCGCGCGGCGACCTGCCGCTCCTGGTGTCGCTGGTGGATTTCTGCATTCGACGGGACTTCCCGCATCTGGATGCGGATGCACCCGACGTCGTCTCGAGCTGGTTCGGCGAGGTCTGCGAGCGCACCGCGGTGATGGTCGGCCACTGGATGCGCGTGGGCTTCGTGCACGGCGTGATGAATACCGACAACCTTTCGATCCTCGGGCTGACGATCGATTACGGCCCCTACGGCTGGATCGACAACTACGACCCTGACTGGACGCCCAACACCACCGATGCGGAGCGACGGCGCTACCGCTTCGGGCAGCAGGCCGCCGTCGCCTACTGGAACCTGGGACGGTTGGCGGGCGCGATCGCATCGTTGACGGGCGACGTGGCGCCCCTGCAGGCGGGGCTCGAGCGCTACGTGGCCGCCTTCGAACGCTGCGAGCAGGACAATGCGGTACGCAAGCTCGGCCTCGGCGACTACCGCAAGGGCGACGTCGAGCTCATGGAGTCGCTGCTGCAGTGGATGCAGGCCACCGAGGTCGACATGACGCTGTTCTTCCGCGCGCTGATGGACGTGGACCCCGCGGCGCCCGATCTGGACGCATTCGCGCCCGCGTTCTACGACGACGCCCGGCGCGCGGCGGGCGAGTCGGGCATGCGCGAGTGGTTCGGTCGCTACGCGGCGCGCGTCGGCGATCGTTCGGCCGATCCTGCGCGTCGCGAGGCGATGCGGCTGGCGAACCCGCGCTACGTGCTGCGCAATTACCTCGCGCAGCAGGCGATCGATCGTGCCACGGCCGGTGACGCCTCCGGCATCACGGAACTGCTCGACGTCATGCGACGGCCCTACGACGACCAGCCCGGCCGCGAGGCGTTCGCCGAACGGCGACCGGACTGGGCGCGACGCAAGGCCGGTTGTTGGATGCTCTCCTGCAGTTCCTGACCGCCGCTTCACCTGCGGCGCGAGAGCGTGGCGGTGGAGGTGACGCCATGTCCCGTTTGCCGCTCCGCCTGCTTCCGCTGCTGCTTGCCCCCGCGCTCCTCACCGGCTGCGCCACGCCCTATGCCGGCGGTGGCGATCCTTACGGGGATCCCTACGGCGGCGGTTACGGTGCGCCGCGGTATCCGTCGGAAGGCCGCCACGCCGTCGGTACGGTGATCGACGTCGATGCCTCGCGCGGCCGGATGCTGGTCTCGGCCGACAGCCGTTACGGGCCACCGCAGATCGACATCGCGTTCGGCCCGCGGACGCAGGTGGTCTATCAGGGTCGCGCCTATTCGCCCGTCGACATCGAGCGCGGCGACCGCGTCGACGTCCAGCTCATCGACGACGGTGGCGGGCTCGCGGCCGGCCGCATCGACGTACTGCGCAACGTGCGCGACGGCGGCTACGGCGAAGCCGGTGCCGGCGGTGGCGTTCTCGAAGGGCTCGTGGGGCGCGTCGATTCCGGATCGGGCACGCTCGAACTCACCTTGGGCGGGTACGGCGGGCGCCGGCAGTACGTGCGGTTCGACGGGGCGACCCGGTTCGAATACGGCGGGCAGCGTGTCGCCCCCGAGCAGCTGGAGCCCGGCGACGGCATCCGCATCGAAGCGCGCCCGCGCGGCGGCGAGCTCTACGCCGAGCGTGTGATCGTCGTCAGCAACGCCCGCTCGCGGTGAAGATGCGGCCGCGCCCGTAGAATGCGCGGATGCCCCTGATCACCCTCCAGTCCGTCGACTTCAGTGTCGGCGGCCCGCTGCTGCTCGACCATGTCGAGCTGACCATCGAACCCGGCGAGCGCATCGCCGTCATCGGCCGTAACGGCGCCGGCAAGTCCACGCTGCTCAAGCTGATCTCCGGCGACCTCAAGCCCGACGACGGCGAGGTGCGCGTCGAGGACGGCGTGCGCATCGCGCGGCTGGAGCAGGAGGTGCCGGCCAACACCGCGGGCGACATCTTCGACGTGGTCGCCGGAGGCCTCGGCGAGCAGGGCGCGCTCCTCGCGAGGTTCCACCACCTGAGCCATGTCGCGGAAATCGACGCGGACGCGCTCGCTGAGGTGCAGTCGCGGATCGAGGAGCTCGGCGCCTGGTCGCTGGAGCAGCGCGTCGGCGAAACCCTGACGCGGCTATCGCTCGACGGTGACCGGCCCTTCGCGGGCCTCTCGGGCGGCATGCGCCGGCGCGTGATGCTGGCGCGCGCGCTGGTCTCCTCGCCCGACATCCTGCTGCTCGACGAGCCCACCAACCACCTGGACATCGAGTCGATCGACTGGCTCGAGAGCTTCCTCAAGGGCTGGCGCGGGACGCTCGTCTTCATCACCCACGACCGCCGCTTCATGCGCGCGCTCGCCACGCGCATCGTCGAGATCGACCGTGGCGGCCTGACCAGCTGGCCGGGCGACTGGGACAACTACCTGCGCCGCCGCGAGGAGCGGCTGCATGCCGAGGCGCAGGAAAACGCGCGCTTGGACAAGCTGCTCGCGCAGGAAGAGGTCTGGATCCGGCAGGGCATCAAGGCGCGCCGCACGCGCGACGAAGGCCGCGTCCGGCGGCTGAAGGCCATGCGTGACGAGCGTGCGCAGCGCCGCGACCTGACCGGCAAGGTGCGCATGGAAGCGGCGCAGGCCGACGCCTCCGGCAAGAAGGTGATCGAGGCCAAGGGCGTGACCGTGACCCTCGGCGGCCGCACCATCCTGCACGACGTCGACACAACGATCTTCCGTGGCGACCGGATCGGCCTGATCGGCCCCAATGGCAGCGGCAAGACCACGCTGCTCAAGACGCTGCTCGGCAGCCTGAAGCCCGACGGCGGCGAGGTGCGCGAGGGCAGCAACCTGCAGATCGCCTACTTCGACCAGTACCGCGCCACGCTGCGCGAGGACTGGAACGCGATCGAGAACGTGGCCGAGGGCCGCGAGTTCGTCGAGTTCAACGGCAAGCGCAAGCACATCATCGGTTACCTGCAGGACTTCCTGTTCACGCCCGAACGCGCGCGCGCGCCGATCACGCGCCTCTCCGGCGGCGAGCGCAATCGCCTGCTGCTCGCGCGACTGTTCGCACAGCCGTCCAACCTGCTGGTGATGGACGAACCGACGAACGACCTCGACGTCGAGACGCTCGAGCTGCTCGAGGAGCTGCTGGGCGACTATGCGGGCACGCTGCTGCTGGTCAGCCACGACCGCGACTTCCTCGACAACGTGGTGACGTCGACGCTCGTGATGGAAGGCGAGGGGCAGGTCGGCGACTACGTGGGTGGCTACACGGACTGGCTGCGGCAGCGCCCGGCCGACGGCTCGAAGATCGCGCGCGGCGAACCTGCGAAGGCCGTTGCGGCGCCGGCACCGGCACCGACCGTGCCCGCACCGGCGAAGCGCAAGCTCAGTTTCAAGGAGACGCGCGAGCTGGAGTCGCTGCCGGTGCGGATCGAGCAGCTCGAGGCCGAGGTGGCGCGCCTGACCGAGGCATTGTCGGAGCCGGCGTTCTACTCGCGCGATGCGGCGTCGATCACCGCGCACAATGCCGAACTGGCGCGGGTGCAGGGCGAACTCGACGCCGCGTACGCGCGCTGGTCGGAACTGGACGCCTGAAGCCCGGGCCGATCACGCCTCGGGCACGAAGCCCGGGGCGTCGTCGGCACCGTCGCCGAACAGGAATTTCTCCATCTGCTCCGCGAGGTACTCGCGGTGCTTCGGGTTCATCGGCGACAGCCGGTTCTCGTTGATCAGCATCGTCTGGTGCGCGAGCCAGGCCGCCCACGCCTGCTTGCCGACGCTCGCGAACACGCGCCGCCCGAGCTCGCCCGGCCACGGGATGAAATCGAGGCCCTCGTCCTCGCGCTTGAGCCAGACGCAGTCCACGGTACGCGGCATTTCAGTTCTCGAAGAGTCGATTGAGCAGGCTGCGCACGGGCGCGGGGATGCCGAGGGCCGCGAGGTCGGCGGCTTCGCACCATTCGAACGCGTCGTCGTCCGCAACGGACCGCAGGCCGCCGTCCATGCGATGGAGCCGCGGGCGCAGGGTGAGATGGTAGTGGGAGAAGCCGTGACGCACGTCGTCCATCCACAGCACGGGCGCCGCGTCGACTAGGTGCGCGCCCAGCCACGCATCCGCCGCGGCCGCGTCCTCGAACTGCGGGAGCGACCATAGCGAGGCCCAGACACCCGTCGGCGGCCGGCGCTGCAGCAGGATGCGGCCGCCGCCATCGCGCAGCACCAGCAGGACCGCCTCGCGCTGCGGCAGGATCTTCGCCGGACGCGGAGTCGGCAGCTCGTCCTGCCGGCCCTCGAGCCGCGCGATGCAGCGATCCTGCAGCGGGCAGATCACGCAGGCCGGCCGCCGGGGCGTGCATAGCGTCGCGCCGAAATCCATCTGCGCCTGCGTGTAGTCGGCGAGGCGGTCGTCGGGAAGCGCGGGGTCGTCGACGTGCGCCTGCGCGAACGCCCAGAGTTTCCTTTCGACCGCAGGCGTCCCGGGCCAACCCTCGACGCCGTGCACGCGCGCGAGCACGCGCTTGACGTTGCCGTCGAGGATGGCGTGGCGATCGTTCCATGCCTGCGCGGCGATGGCCGCGGCGGTGCTGCGGCCGATGCCGGGCAATGCGGCAAGGGCGGCGACCTCGCGCGGCAGTTCGCCGGAATGGCGCTGGATGCACAGCGTCGCCGCGGCGTGCAGGTTGCGCGCGCGCGTGTAGTAGCCCAGCCCCGACCACAGCGCGAGCACCTGATCCAGCGGTGCGGCCGCGAGCGCGGGAAGATCCGGCAGGGCATCCACGAAGCGATGGAAGTACGGGATCACCGTCGCCACCTGCGTCTGCTGCAGCATCACTTCGGACAGCCAGACGCGGTACGGCGTCCGCGGATGCTGCCAGGGCAGGTCGTGGCGTCCGGCGACGTCGAACCACGCGAGCAGGCGCGTCGCGAAGCCGTCAGTCGTCATCGCGGGACTCGACCTCGACGCCTTCGAGGGTCGCGCCCGGAATCTCGAGCCGGGGCGTCCACACGCGGCCGTCGAGCGGGGGCAGGGGTGTGCCGCGGGCCGAGGCATCGATCCACGAAAGGATGCGCGGCAGCCGGAATCGGCCGTCGAAGCGGGTCGCACCGCTGCGCAATGCCAGTGACGTCACGCCGGAGAGATCGGTCGGCCCGGCGTAGTCGAGCGTGGTCGGCAGCGGGCCCTTCGGTCGGCCGATGGGCGCAGGAAGTTCAGGCCAGCCGCTCGGCCAGCGTGCGATTTCGCCGTCGAGGTGCAGGCCGAGTGCAGCCGTCCAGTCGAGTCGCCCGCCGGCGGTGAGGTCGGGAATCTCGCGACCCTGTCGCAGCGCGAGACCGAACGGCGCGAGATGCAGCCCCTTCGCATAGGCCGCACGGCCGGCCACGCCGAAACGGAAGGCAAGCGCGCTCGACGCCGAGACATAGCGCGCGCTCGCACGCATCGCGAGCGCGTCGAGCGCGAGTCCGTCGTCGAGGTCCGGCCTCGCGCGCAGCACGAGGTCGAGCGGCATGCGCCAGTCCGGGCGACGCACTTCGACGCGCCCGGCGACGCCGAGCCCCGCATCGGCGGCGGGTCGCGCCAGCGTCGCCGCCACGTCGAACGGCATGCGGGTCTCGCCCGCGTCGACGCGACCCCGCAGTCGCGCGCGCACCGGTTGCCCGTCGGCGAGGCGCGGCACGTCGGCCGACAGCGCCTCGATCGTCCAGCCTTCGCCGATGACGCGGCCGTCGATGACGACGAAACCGTCGGTGAGCGTCGGCGTGGCGCGGGACGACGAGGGCGGGCGCGTCGCGAGCCAGCGCTGCAGCGCGGCGATGTCGATGCGCGGGCGTTCGACTTCGACGCGGTGCACGACCAGGTCGCGGCCACGCGATTTCAGCGTCGACCACGGCAGGGACAGCAGGATGCGGTCGGCATGAAGAACCGGCGTGGCGTCGCCCTCGCGTTGCGCCGTCACGTCGCGCAGCACGAGCCGGGGCATGCCGCGCAGCGTGTACTCGGTCGCGCCCTTCGCGGTGATGCGCAGGCCGAGCGCGCGGCTCGCCTGCGACAGCACCAGCCCGGCGACCTGCTGCGGGCGCGACGCCCAGCGCGCGAGCCCGGCGAGCAGCACGACGAGCAGGGCCACGACGACGAGGACGACCCGCCGGCGTGCGCGGTGCTCGTGCTTCGCGGCGTCGCCGTCGGGAGCCGTCATCCGCCGCCCAGCGACTCCGGGAGCAGTGCATCGACGAACGCGCCCGCATCGAAGACGCGCAGGTCTTCCGGCCGTTCGCCGATGCCGGCGAACCGGATCGGAATGCCGAACTCGCGTGCGAGCGCGAACATCACGCCGCCCTTGGCGGTGCCGTCGAGTTTGGTGACGACGAGTCCCGTGACGCCGATCGCCGCATTGAACTGCCGTACCTGCGAGATCGCGTTCTGGCCCGTGGTGCCATCGATCACGAGCAGCACCTCATGCGGCGCCGCGGGGTCGAGCTTCTGCAGCACGCGCTTGATCTTGCCGAGCTCGGCCATCAGCCCCTGCTGCGTGTGCAGGCGGCCCGCGGTGTCGGCGATGAGCACTTCGGTGCCGCGCGCCTTCGCCGCCTGCAGCCCGTCGAATGCGACGGACGCGGCGTCGGCGTTCTGGCCCTGCGCGACGACCGGCACGCCGTTGCGTTCGCCCCAGGCCTGCAGTTGCGCGACCGCTGCGGCACGGAAGGTGTCGCCCGCGGCGAGCATCAGCGGGCGCCCTTCGTCCTTGAAGCGCTTGTCGAGGTGCAGCGACCACCACACGCCCACGTACTTCGCGGGCTTGAACCAGCTCACGTCGCCGAGCGCATTGGGCTC
>NZ_BAAGAB020000068.1:0-13499 GCF_047159895.1 Lysobacter xanthus | reverse complement strand
GCCGTGGTCGTAGAAGATCTCCGTGCACGGGCCGCAGGGGCCGGTGTCGGCCATCTGCCAGAAGTTGTCCGAGGCGCGCGTCCGCGTCGAGGTGGAATGGCTGATCGCGCTCGCCGCGGAGCCGGGCATCGTCGAGCTCCCCGTCTTCCCGGAGGCCGCGGTGGCCCGCCTTCGCGCGTTCGCCGACGGGCTGTCGGTGGCGGATGCCTCGCGCGTCAAGGAGATCGAGCGCACCACCAACCACGACGTCAAGGCGGTCGAGTACCTGATCAAGGAGCGCCTCAAGGACGACGCCGAACTCGCGGCCGCGCTCGAATTCGTGCACTTCGCCTGCACGTCGGAAGACATCAACAACCTGAGCTATGCGCTCATGCTGCGCCAAGCACGCGACGGCGTGATCGCCCCGCGCCTGGGCGAGCTCATCGCGAAGCTGCGCGACATGGCGCACGCGCATGCCGAGTTGCCCATGCTCTCGCGCACGCACGGCCAGACGGCCTCGCCGAGCACCGTCGGCAAGGAAATCGCGAACGTCGTCGCCCGCCTCGAGCGCCAGCGCGAGGTGCTCGCGGCGCTGCCGATGCCCGGCAAGATCAATGGCGCCGTCGGCAACTACAACGCGCACGTCGCCGCGTACCCGGATGTCGACTGGACGGCGTTCTCGCAGCGCTTCGTCGAGTCGCTCGGCCTGACGTGGCAGCCGTACACCACCCAGATCGAGCCGCACGACGGCGTCGCCGAGATCAGCGATTCGATGAAGCGCATCGGCACGATCTGCATCGACCTCTGCCGCGACGTCTGGGGCTACATCTCGCTGGGCTACTTCAAGCAGGCGGTGAAGGCCGGCGAAGTCGGCAGCTCGACCATGCCGCACAAGGTGAATCCGATCGACTTCGAGAACGCGGAAGGCAACTTCGGCATCGCCAACGCGCTGTTCGAGCACTTCGCGGCGAAGCTGCCGATCAGCCGCTGGCAGCGCGACCTCACCGACTCCACGGTGCTGCGTGCGCTGGGCACTGCCTTCGGGCATGCGCTGATCGGCGTGGATGCGCTGATGCGCGGCCTCGGCAAGCTCAGCGCGAACCCCGACCGCCTCGCGGCCGACCTCGACGCTGCATGGGAAGTGCTCGCGGAAGCGGTGCAGACCGTCATGCGGCGCTATGGCCTGCCGCAGCCCTACGAGCAGCTGAAGGCGCTCACGCGCGGCCAAGGCATCACCGAGCAGTCGATGCGCGATTTCATTGCCGGCCTCGATCTCCCGGCGGACGCCAAGCAGCGGCTGGTCGACATGACGCCGGGCAGCTACATCGGCCGCGCCGCCGATCTCGCGCGGGCGGTCTGACATGTCCCTCCTGCTGGGCGTCGTGCTCGCCCTCGCCCCCGTCGCCGCGGTGCCTGCAGCGGCCCCCGCGGCGCGCTGCTCCGCGGACGCCGGCTGGAACGAGCCCGCGACGCCTCGGCGCCTCTACGGCAACACGTGGTACGTCGGCACCTGCGGCATTTCCGCGCTGCTGGTGACCGGCAAGCACGGGCACGTGCTGGTCGACGCCGGAACGGCCGAGTCGGCGCCTCTCGTCGAGGCGAACATCCGGGCGCTCGGGTTCCGACTGCGCGACTTGCGCGTGATCGTGCAGTCGCACGTGCACCACGACCACGCAGGCGGACTTGCGCAACTCCAACGCGACACCGGTGCGCCCGTCTACGCGCGCCCGGTGGCCGCGAAGGCGCTGCGCGCCGGCCGCCCGTCCGGCGACGATCCGCAGTCGAGCAGCAGCGCATTTCCGAAGGTCGCGCGGGTGCGCGAGCTTCGCGACGGCGAAGTCGTGCGCGTCGGCGACCTCGCGCTCGCCTCGCATGCGACGCCGGGCCACACGCCCGGCGGCACCAGCTGGACCTGGCGCTCCTGCGAGCGCGGCCGGTGCCTCGACGTGGCCTTCGTCGACAGCCTCACCGCGATTTCCGACGACGGCTTTCGCTATTCCGATGCGTCGCATCCCGCACGCGTCAACGACTTCCGCACGGGCATCGCACGCGTCGCCGCACTGCCCTGCGACGTGCTCGTGACCACGCATCCGTCCGCGAGCCAACTCTGGTCGCGACTCGGGCCCGACGCCAGCGCGCCGCTCGCCGACCGCGGCGCCTGCGTCGCACTGGCCGAAGCTGCCACGCGGCGGCTCGACGAACGCCTGGCCGAGGCGGCCGGCCCCCAGCGGCCGTGTGAACGCCACGCCGCTGCGGCCGCCGGTTCTTCGACCGACCGGGCCGAAGGGCGTAGGATGGGCCGGGCACGTCGTCGTATTCGCGCGCTGCGCACGGCCGGACGGCCGCCCGTTTCGCTCCCTCCACGCGTCACCGCACTTCGCGGTCGCCCCTTCGGGAGCAACGCCATGCACGGCGATTCCTTCGTTCCTTCCTTCGACGCTCCGGCCCGCCGGGCGACCGCGCCGCCGCGCGACGCCCGCGGACGTGCGTCGTGAGCGCCCTGCCCGTCCTGCCCGAAGCCGCCGCGGACTGCGGTCGCTGCGACGCCGTCTGCTGCCGCCTCACCGTGGTGGTGCAGCCGGAAGACGGCATCGCCGAGCACCTCACCTCGCTCGGCGACCGCGGCCTGCGGGTGATGGCGCGAGACGAGGAAGGCTGGTGCGTCGCGGTGGACAGCGCGCGGATGCAGTGCTCGATCTACGAGGCACGACCCGCCGTCTGTCGCCGTTTCCGCATGGGCGGGCCCTACTGCGAGGCCGTCCGCGAGGACTACACCCGGGATGGACACCGCTTCATCGACCTTACACTGACCGAAGGAAACGCATGAACACTCGCACCCCGATCCGTCCGCCGGCCTCGCCGACGCCGTATACGCGCCGTCCGGACCTGTCGCGCCAGATCACCAGCGCGCACATCGCCGACCACGTCGCCGCCTTCCAGGCCGCTGGCGGTACCGTCGAAGTGCTGGGCACCACGCCCGTGCTCAAGCGCCTGAAGCCCGACGCCGAGCCGGCCGCGAAGCCCGCCCGCTGACCCCCGCGCGGGGCGCGGCCCGGCGAGTGCCGGACGCGACACCGCGACATTCTTTTTTACCCGATAGGAGCCTCCCCACTTGGCCAAGCCCAATTACTCGTTCGAGAAGCGCCAGCGCGAGATCGCGAAGAAGAAGCAGAAAGACGAAAAGGACGCCCGCAAGCGCGAAGCCCGCGCCGCGAAGAGCCCGGCACCCGAAACGCCGACGCGTCCCGACTGACGGACGCGCCCGGGCCCGGCGTCCGCGCCGGCTCGCCGTCCCGCACTTCAGATCCACTTCACCGGGCCTCCGTCGAGGCCTCGCGCGGTGGCGCCATCGTTCCGTCGGCCTCGACCCCGGAACATCATGGACACCACCGCCTTCGACGCCGACGTCGTGATCGTCGGCGCCAGCTTCGCCGGCGCGGCCTGCGCCATCGCCGCCGCACAACGCGGCCTGCGCGTCGTCGTGCTGGAGCGCAAGCACGACCCCGGCGAGAAGCTGCACACTACCGGCATCATCGTGAAGGAAGCCGCCGAGCAGACCCTGCTCAACCGCGTGCCGGCTTCGATGACGCGCCGCGTGGAGGACGTCCGCCTCTATGCGCCGAGCCTCGCGCAGGTCGCGCTCGCCGCGCCCGGCTACTACTTCCTGACCACCGACACGCCCGCCGTGATGCGCTGGCTCGCCACGCAACTCCGCGAGCACGGCGTCGACCTGCGCCTCGGCACCGCGTTCGCCGACGCACGCGCGATCGACGGCGGCTGGCACGTCGACGGCGTGGGCACCACGCGCTATCTCGTCGGGGCCGACGGCGCGCGCTCGAAGGTCGCGCGACGCTGCGGACTCGGCGAGGTTCGGCAGTTCCTGTACGGCGTCGAATACGAATTCCCGGGCGCGACGCTGGCCGAACCGGGCGCGCTGCACTGCTTCATCAGCAAGCGTTATGCGCCCGGCTACATCGGCTGGATCGCGCAGAGCCCCACCGGCATCCAGGCCGGCCTCGCCCTGCGGCACGATCCCGCGAACGCCCGCGTGCCCGACATCGAAGGCTTCCTGCTGCGGGTCGGGCAGGCCGGCGGGCTGCCTCGCCACCTGCGTCCGGGTGCCACGCGTGCCGGCCTGATTCCCTGCAGCGGGCCGGTGCAGGACATGGCGCGCGACCGGGTCATCCTCGTCGGGGACGCCGCGGGCATCGTCTCGCCCGTCACCGCGGGCGGCATCCATTCGGCCTGGGAGCATGGCTGGGCCGTCGGCCGCGCGATCGCGACCGGCCTGCGCGACGGCGGTCCGCCGCCGGAGGCGGTCGCGGTCGAGGTGGCGCCGCGCTTCCGCGCCAAGCGCGCGCTGCGCTGGGCCTACGACCGCCTGCAGTTCGACTGGCCCTTCGACCTGCTGCTGTACTCGCCGCCGCTGCGCTGGGCCGCCGAGCGCGTCTACTTCCACAAGCGCCGTGCCTGACACGTCGCACTGACGCTTCCTGAACACGGGGACGGCCAGCATGGCGGCGCGCGGACGCTTCTCCGCCGCGCGCCTTCGAGGCCCCCGCATGCATCCGATGCACCCGCGCCGCCGCTCGATCCTCGCCGATACGCTCTTCGGCCTGCTGGATCCCCTGCCCTACGGCTTCTTCGTCGCCGCACTGATCTTCGACGTCGTCTACGCCCGCACGGCCGAGATGATGTGGACGAAGGCCGCCGCCTGGCTGATCGCCTTCGGCCTCGTGCTCGCCATCGTGCCGCGGCTGATCCATCTCGCGCGCGTCTGGCACGCGGGTGCGGACGCCGGTCGCGCCGGGTTCTGGCTCAGCGCGGTCGCGATCGTCGCTGCGATCTTCAACGCCTTCGTCCACAGCCGCGACGCGTATGCGGTCGTGCCCGCGGGCCAATGGCTCTCCGCCGTGACCGTCGCCTGCCTGGCGCTGGCGCGCATCCTCGGCGCGGTGCGCCGCCCCCTGTCCGGAGCGCCCGACCATGACTGATCCGATGCGTCGAGGCGCCTGCGCCCTCGCGTTCGCGCTGCTGCTCGCGGGCTGTGGCCGGGACGCCTCGTTGACGACTGCCCAGCAGTCCGGTGGGAATCCGCCGCTTCCGCGTGCACGCGACTTCCTGCTGCCGCCGATGCAGGTCCCGCGCGGGGTCGGCTGGGCGGACGGCGCCACGCCGACGGTGGCACCGGGCCTCCGCATCGAGCGCATCGCGTCCGGGCTGAAGCATCCGCGCCAGCTGCTCGCGCTGGCCAATGGCGACGTGCTCGTCGTCGAGTCGAACGGGCCGGGGCAGGAGCACATCACCACGCCCAAGCAACTCGCTGCCGGAAAGATCAAGGCGAAGTCCGGCAAGGCCGCGAAGGGCGGCAACCGCATCACGCTGCTGCGGCCCACCGCCAACGGCCCATGGGAATCGCATGTGCTCGTCGAAGGCCTGCATTCGCCGTTCGGCGTGCAGCAGGTGGGCGATGCGCTGTACGTCGCGAACACCGACGCGATCCTGCGCTTCCCGTTCCGCACGGGGGACACGCGGATCACCGCGCCCGGCACGCTGTTCACCGATCTGCCGGACACCGTCAACCACCACTGGACGAAAGCGCTGCTGGCGAGCCCGGACGGGCGCAAGCTCTATGTCGGCGTCGGCTCGAACAGCAACATCGGCGAGAACGGGCTCGACGTCGAATACCGACGCGCGGTCGTGCTCGAAGTCGATGTCGCCAGCGCAGGCAGCCGCATCTACGCCTCGGGCCTGCGCAATCCGACCGGGCTCCAGTGGAATCCCTGGACGCGCGCGCTGTGGGCGATCGTCAACGAGCGCGACGAGATCGGTGCCGACCTCGTGCCGGATTACATGACGTCCGTCCGGCCCGGCGGTTTCTACGGCTGGCCGTACAGCTACTTCGGCGCGCACGTCGACCGCCGCGTCGTCCCGCAGCGACCGGACCTCGTGCGTCGCGCGATCCGTCCCGACTATGCGCTCGGCTCGCACGTCGCCGCGCTCGGCCTCCTGTTCTCGACGGCGAACACGCTGCCACCGCAATTCCGGGAAGGCGCGTTCGTCAGCGAGCACGGCAGCTGGGACCGTTCGCCGCTCAGTGGCTACGAAGTCGTGTTCGTGCCGTTCCGCGGCGGGCGGCCGTCCGGCCCGCCGATGAGCGTCGTGTCGGGCTTCCACTCGCGCGACGAGAAGCAGCTGTATGGCGCGCCGGTGGGGCTCGCCTTCGACCGCGGCGGTGCCCTGCTCGTCGCCGACGACGTCGGCGACACGGTCTGGCGCGTCACGAGCCGTTAGCGCGCGGCTGACCGTCGCGTCACGGCACCTCGCCGATCATCGAACGTCCACGAAACGAGGAGCAAGCGATGCAGAACGTACCCGCGGGAACCCTGGTGGTCGTAGCCGACGGCCGCAAGGCGCGCATGTTCCGCAACGTCGGCGACGCCAATGCGCTGTCGCTGCGCCAGCACGAACTGATGGACGCGGCCGACATCCCGCTGCAGGGCCCGTCCGGCGTCGCGCCGCCGCAGCGCTCGGTCGCCGAGAACGACGAAGCGACGTTCGCAATGCATGTCGCGCGCCGCCTCAACGACGGCGCCCTGACGCAGGACTACGCGCACCTGGTGATCGTGGCCGACCCGCAGACGCTCGGCGAAATGCGCCCGCAGCTGCACAAGGAGACGTTGCAGCGTCTCATCGGGGAGATCCCGAAGACGCTCACCAATTCGCCGCTCGAGGACATCGAGCGCGCGTTGCACTGATCAGGGTATCGGCACGCGACGATCATCGTCGCGTGCCCGATGTGGTCTCTTGCTTGGGGCCGACACGCAACGACCGACGCGCGCCTGCCGGCCGTAGAACCGATCGCAGCCGACGAAGGCTGCGATCGGGGCGGCATCAGCCCGTCTTGCGCTCCTTCCTCAGCCGCGCATCGGCGTCGTCCGGATGCAGGCTCGCCGCCCAGTAGAAACCGGCCTGCGGCAGCAGCAGGTTCGTGCCTTCGCCCGCGTCGAGCTGCAGGATGACGTTTTCGGGGCCTTCCGACGGCGCATCGGGCTGGATGCTCGGCGGCGTCGGGCCGATGTAACGCAATTCCTCGGTGCCGAAGAGCGCCACCGCCTCGTCGAAACTCACGGGCTGGCCCGGACCGAATTCGGTGTACGGCGTGCGGCCGTCGCGGATGTACCAGAGAGTGGGCATCGTCGCGCCCTCAGCCCGGCATGCGCGGCGAACGGAACAGCGACTTCATCGCCGTCTTCGCCTTTGCGTGCGCCATGACGGCGGTGGAAACACCCGACTCCTTCCATTCCTCGTACTGCTCGTCGAGGTGCGCGAGTTCCGGCGCGCTGTAGAGCTGGCTCATCGCGCTGAACATCCGCGTCTCCTCCTCGCGCGCGTGGTGCTCGATCATGTGCATCAGCGCCCGCGCCGAGCCGGCGAACTGGCGCGACCCGATGTCGGCGGCGTGGAGGTCCGGCAACACCGACTGTTCGACGGCGCGATGCTCCTGCATCGCCTCGCCGTGCAGTACGAGCTGGTCGTGCGAGGCGCGTTCGGCGAACGCCGGGTAGAACACCAGCTCCTCCCACTTCGCATGCGGCACCAGCGTCGCTTCCAGCCGCTGCAGCAGTTCCGTGCGCTCGTCCTCCGCGTCGTCGGTCGTGGCCTGCAACTGCTGGAACACGGCGCGCAGTTCGTCGTGCTCGCGCTTGAGGGTGTCGAGGATGTTGCGCATGTGCGGTCTCCGTGGGGGGCCATCGCATGGCAACGCATCGGGCCTTAGTCAGGCGTGATCATCCATCGATGGCAAACGAGGCCGCGCGATGAAACCCGGCCGCGCCTGCATTAGCGTGTCGGGTCATCGCCTACCCCCATTTGGTCGCCATGCCCCTCCGGCTCCTGCTCCTCGCTCTCGCGCTCGTCACCGCGGCGTATGCGCTGGCGGCCGCCACGGGCGCCGTGCGCTGGGCCCGGGTCACGGCCCGCCTGCGCACGCGCCTCCACGCCGAAGGCACCGATGCGCTGGCACCGCGGGTCGACTTCGATGCGCTCGACGATCTCCCCCCGCCCGTCGCGCGCTACCTGCGGCTCGTGCTCAAGGACCGCCAGCCGCGCATCCGGGGCGTGCGCCTCCGCCATCGCGGCGACTTCAACATGGACGCCCGCGGCGAGCGCTGGCGACCGTTCCGCTCGGACCAGGTCGTCGTCGCGCACCGGCCGGGCTTCGACTGGGACGCCGTGGTGCGCATGGCGCCGGGTGTGCCGGTGCGCGTCCACGATGCTTATGTCGCCGGCGAGGGCCTGCTGCAGGCATCGCTGCTGGGGCTCGTCGACGTCGCGCACCTCGCCGGCGGCGGCGCCATCGCTGAGGGCGAGCTGATGCGCTGGCTCGCCGAAAGCCCGTGGTATCCCACCGTGCTGCTGCCGGGCGGCGACGTGCAGTGGTGCGCACTCGACTCCGACTCGGCCGAGGCGACGGTGGTCGACGGCGCCGTCCGCGTGAGCCTCGTCTTCCGTTTCGGCGCGGACGGCCTCGTCTCCGGGGTGGAGGCGGCCGCGCGCGGCCGCACCGTGGACGGCCGCGTCGTGCCGACGCCGTGGGAAGGCCGCTTCGGCGCCTATGCGAGCTTCGACGGCATGGCGATCCCCACCGAGGGCGAGGTCGCCTGGCGGCTGCCCGACCGTCGCCTGCCCTACTGGCGCGGCCGCATCGACGACGCGAGCTACGCCTTCGCGCGGTAAGGTGGGCTAGCCGCGCCAGTTCGCGTGCGAGCGCCAGAACTCCACGCTGCGGCGATACGCCTCGCGATCGATCGGCACGCCCGAGCCGCCTTCCTCCACGCCGAGCGCATTGCGCATCATCGTGATCGGCGCCATCGGTGTTTCCTCGGGCTCGGCGGTGTACATGCAGCCGACCACGCCCCAGTCCGCATCGATCGACGTGCCTTCCTTCGCGAGTTGCTCGCGGCTGTAGAGGATGGGGATCAGATAGTCGGCGACGGGCGGCTCGAGCCCCTCGAACCAGCGCACGAGCACGGGAAGCTCGTCGCGATTGCGCGCCTCGTAGTCCGAGCGCAGCAGGTGACGGTTTGCCTCCGTGACCGGTACCGCCAGCACGCGCGTCGACGTCCAGTTGCGATGCACGTGGAGCTTGCAGAACGGCGCGTAGCCGTCGAGCACCCTGAGCGGCGCGACGTCGTTGAGGTGCCGCTCGAAGGCTTCCGGCGTGCAGTCCTGCACGGTGTTGCGCCGCGGCTCGCGCGGGAACAGCCGCGGGCGGGCGAAGTCGGTGAGGACGATGGACATGCGGCGCTCGTCGGGTGCGGGCCGCCATTATCCGCGCTGTCGCTCAGTCCAGTGCCGGCCACTCCGAGGCATCCAGGATCGCCCGGTAGCCATGCCAGGTCGCGTACGCGAGCCACGGCATCACCAGGGCCAGCCCCAGCAGCGCGGTCGCGAACCCGAGCGCGGTGAGCAGCGCGATGATCGCCGCCCAGGTCGCACAGGCGGGCTTGTTGCGCAGCACCGCGTTCACGCTCGATACCAGCGCGGTCACCATGTCGACGTTGCGGTCGGCCACCATGGGCAGCGAGAACGCGCTCGCCGCGAAGTTCACGGCGCCGAAGACCGCGCCGATCGCGGAGCCCACCGCGACGAATTCCAGCAACGAACGGAGGCTGCCGTCCTCGATCGTCACGAAGGCATTGACCACCATGCCCGCGCGCGACCACAGCAGCAGGACGACCATCTGCGCGATGGCGAACACCGCAGCCTGGCCGACGATGCGCCGGGCACGCGCCACGCAGCCGGCGGCACGCGGCACGTCGCCGCGCTCGAGGGCTCGGCTCACCTCGTAGAGGGCGGCGCCGAGCAGCGGCGCGACGAACACGAAGCCCGACAGCAGCGCCGCCAGCAACGCGAAGCGGCCGAGCCACCACGCCAACGCCGCCACGAGCGCACTGATCGCCACGACGACGAGACCGAACCCGGCGCTCAGCATCGGTGCGCGGCGAAGGTCCCGCCAGCCGGCGCGCAGCCAGCCGAACGGCGCATGCCACGGCAGGATGCGGCACGGCACGACGAACGCCTTGTCGGCCGTCGAATCCCCGGGAACTGGACTGGTTTCCATCGCGTCCTCCCCGACGCCGTGGATGGGCGACACGCTGAGTCGCCGGTGCCGCGCCGTCAAGACGCCACGCCCGGCCGGCCCGCGAGTCCTGCGACCGTCCGAGCCGGCAGCCGCGGCGCGGTTGCCGGGCCCGCGCATCGGCGCGACAGTGGCGCACCTCCGCATTGTTGCGTTCGCATGTCTTCCGGCTTCGTCACCGTGATCGACTTCATCGGCACGTTCGCCTTCGCGATCAGCGGCGCGACGGCCGGCGTGCGCCGCCGCCTGGACCTGTTCGGCGTGCTCGTCCTCGCGTTCGCCGCCGCCACCGCGGGTGGCCTCCTGCGCGATGCGTTGCTCGGGGCGACGCCACCCGCGGCACTCGTCGACTGGCGCTACCTCGCGGTCTCGTCGCTCGCCGGGCTGCTCACCTTCCACCGCCACGGCGCGATCGAACGCCTGCGCAATCCGGTGCAGCTGACGGACGCGGTCGGCCTCGGGCTGTTCGCGGTGATCGGCGCGACCAAGGCGCTGGACCACGGCGTCGGCGCGGTCGGCGCGGTGCTGCTGGGCGGGCTCACCGGCGTGGGCGGCGGCGTCGTGCGCGACGTACTGGTGATGCGCGTGCCGAACGTACTGCAGCGCGAGCTGTATGCGGTGGCTGCGTTGCTCGGCGCGGCGGTCGTGGTGACGGGCCGCGCGCTGCACCTGCCCGCGACGCCGATCGCCATTGCCGGTGCGGTGGCCTGCATCGCGCTGCGGCTGATGGCGCTGCGTCGCGACTGGCAGCTGCCCGTTGCCCGCCCGGCGGACGAGGCGTGACGCGCCGCCCGGACGGGCGCGCTCAACCCCCCGGGTGCTGTCCCAGGTAGTCGCTGACGGCCGCACGTCGCCGCGCGTCGAGCGCCGCCGCGTCGGGCGGCAGCAGGGGTGCTGCCGGCGCGCGCACGGGCTGCGACGGTCGAGACGGCGTCGACGGCGCGCGCGCAGCGGCGCGCAGGCTCGGAATTGACGTTGGGCCGGGTGGGACCGGTCGAAGAGCACGCCCTTCACCGACGGCGACACGCACGGCGTCGCCTCCGAAGCGCACGCGATCACGCGATTCACGAATCCGGTGAAGCAGGCGCGCTTCGCGACGGTCCTGATGGTG
The DNA here is from genome assembly GCF_047159895.1 of Lysobacter xanthus. Classification (NCBI taxonomy): domain Bacteria; kingdom Pseudomonadati; phylum Pseudomonadota; class Gammaproteobacteria; order Lysobacterales; family Lysobacteraceae; genus Lysobacter; species Lysobacter xanthus. Next base: position 2,265 of record NZ_BAAGAB020000068.1, on the reverse strand, counting down.
CGCGTGGCCCCGGCCGTGACCGTGCCCGCCGCCATGCTTGCCGGGCTTGGCGTCGGCGGACAGCGGCGCGGCAAACGCGAGCGCGGCGAGCGCGAGGAGGACGAAGCGGGCGATCGTCTGCATGCGCCGATGCTGCCGCGCACCCACTGAAGCTACCGTCGAGACGGACGCGGTCCGCGGCCGGCGGGTCAGGCGTCGCTCATGCGGCACGCCCGGGGGCCGCCCCGTGCCCGCACGCTGCCCCGATCGCCGGGATCGAGGCGCGCCGCGACGGCGCTCAGTCCTCGTCGTCCTGCGCTTCGCGACCCTGCTGGCGGATGAGCGCCAGTTCGCGAGCGTCGTTGATCGCATCGCGCACGGAATCGAGGTCGACGCTGCGCGCGTCGTGCACGAAGACGCCCGTGAGTTCGGTGTCCGGCTGCAGTTCGCCGGCCTCGAACAGTGCCCACATCTCCTCGCCGTGCCACGTGTCGAGCAGCTCGGGCGCCCAGCGGCCGAGGCTCGCGGTGAGGTTGTTGACGTCGCGCAGCAGCATCGTGCGCGCGGCGTTGTTGCCGCCCGCGCTCACCACCTGCGGGAAGTCGATCACCACCGGTCCGTCCGGCCCGACGAGCACGTTGTATTCCGACAGGTCGCCGTGGATGAGGCCGCAGCACAGCATCCGCACGACCTGCCGCACCAGCACGCGGTGGAACTCGCGCGCCTGCACGTCGGTGAGTTCGACTTCGCCGAGGCGGGGCGCCGAGAAGCCCTCGGCATCGGTGACCAGCTCCATGACCAGCACGCCGTGGAAGTAGCCGTACGGCTCGGGCACGCGCACGCCGGCCTCGCGGAGCTGGTACAGCGCGTCGACCTCCGTGTTCTTCCAGGCGGTCTCCTGCTGCTTCTTGCCGTACTTGCTGGCCTTGCCGATCGCGCGCTGCTCGCGGCTTCCGCGCACCTTGCGGCCTTCCTGGTACTGCACGCGCTGCTTGAAGCTGCGCTGCGCCATGTCCTTGTAGACCTTCGCGCAGCGCACGTCGTCGCCCGCGCGCACCACGTACACCGCCGCTTCCTTGCCGCTCTTGAGCGGTCGCAGCACCTCGTCGATGACGCCGTCGTCGATCAGCGTCTGCAGGCTTGCCGGAGTCTTCACGGTATCTCGCGGGAGCCGCGGCGGGGCCGAGCGGCGGGCGCCTAGTGTTGCAGGTAACGGCCCGTGGCGCCCCGCCGGCTACACTGCGGGCCCTCGACCCCGGGCTTTCCGATGACCGAACCGGTCCGACTCGCGCGCCGCGTCGCCGAACTGATGCAGTGCTCGCGCGCGGAAGCCGAGCAGTACGTGCGCAATGGCTGGGTGTCGGTGGACGGCGCCGTCGTCGAGCTCCCGCAGCATCGCGTCACCGACGAGCGCATCGAAGTCGATCCCGCCGCGCAACTCGATGCGGTCGAGCCGGCGACGATCCTGCTGCACAAGCCCGTGGGTTTCGACGCCATGACCGGGCCGAACCCGGCAGCCGCGCTGGTCACCGCGGAAACCCGCTGGGCGGACGACCCGTCGGGCATCCGGCTGCTTCAGCGGCATTTCCACCGGCTGACCCCGCTGGTGCCGCTCGAGCGCGAGTCCAGCGGCCTGATGGTGCTCACGCAGGACGGCCGCGCCTGGCGCCGCCTCACCGAGGATGCCGACGAGATCGAGCACGAATACCTCGTCGAGATCGAGGGCGAGCTCGGCGTCTACGGCATGTCGCAGCTGCGGCTCGGGGTCGACGATCGCGGCCGGCCGCTGCCGCCGCTGCACGTCAGCTGGCAGAACGAGAACCGGCTGCGCTTCGCCGGCAAGGGCGTGCGCGACCGCGCGCTGCGGCACGTCTGCGAGCGTGCGGGCCTAAAGGTGATCTCGATCCGGCGCCTGCGGATCGGCCGCATCGGCACCGGCAAGGGCCCGAACGGCGGCATGCCGCCGGGCGCATGGCGCTTCCTGCCGGTGGGCGAGAAGTTCTAGCGTCCCGTCCGGGTGACGGGCGCGTTCAACTCCGGCCCGTATGCTGCACTGCAACAGACGCGTGCCGGAGTCGCCATGAACCCCCTCTCGAACCTGCTCGCCCGCCTCAAGCCGCATGCCGCCGCGACCTCGGACGCCGCCGGCCACATCAACCGCGCGCTCGATGCCGCCGGCCTCGGCGGGTCCGGCCCGGGCGCGGCCGTGCGCAGCACGATCGATCGCGCGCTTGCCAGCGCCGGCCTGCAGGCCGCGCCGCATGAAACCGACGACGACAACGACAC
>NZ_BAAGAB020000067.1:0-13596 GCF_047159895.1 Lysobacter xanthus | reverse complement strand
CTCCCGCCCCCCGCGCCTCCATCCTGCCGGGCCTCGGCGATGCGGGCGATCGCATCTTCGGCACCCGCCACGACTAGTGCCTCACGCGGGATGAATCCCCGCTCGGGTACCACTACGCCATCCCAACCGGCCGTAGCCCTGATGGAAACCCGCATCCTCGTCGTGGACGACAACGCGCGCGTGCGCGAAATGCTGGCCGACCTGCTCGAACTCGACGGGCATGTCGTGTACCAGGCCGAGACCGGACAGGTCGCGCTGCAACTCCTGCAGGCGGGCCTGCAGCCGCGCCTCATCGTCTGCGACCTGATGATGCCGGACGTGGACGGCTGGCAGGTGCTCGCGGCCGTGGAGCAGATGGAGCAACGGCCCGACGTGATCATCTTCACCTCGCTGGGCGACCTGACCTCGATCGACCGCCTCACCGAGCGCTACGGCTGCACCGTGATGAAGAAGCCGGAGCAGCTACGCGACGTGATCGGCGCCGCGCGCGCGCGCATCGATCGACCCAACTGAGCCCCTGCCCGTCGCAGGGTCTTCATCCTGCCGTCACTACAGTCGACGGCCGCTTGGTAAAGAACGACGACATGCACACGGGCAGCATCGACCGGCCGGGAATCACGGGCATCGGTCTCGGGGAGAGCGAACGCCAGTTCCGCCTCCTCGTGCAGGGCGTGACGGACTACGCGATCTACATGCTGGATCCGACCGGCCGCATCGCGAGCTGGAACGCGGGCGGCGAGCGCATCAAGGGCTACGCGGCCGAGGAGATCATCGGCCAGCACTTCTCGCGCTTCTACACCGACGAGGACCGCGCCCGCGGCGAGCCCGCGCTGGCATTGGAGACCGCGCGCCGCGAAGGGCGCTACGAGAAGGAAGGCTGGCGCGTGCGCCGCGACGGCAGCCGGTTCTGGGCGAACGTCGTCATCGATCCCGTCTTCGACGACGACGGCCGGCACATCGGCTACGCGAAGATTACCCGCGACGTCACCGAGCGCCGCGAACAGCAGCGCGCACTGGAAGTCGCGCAGCAGGCGATGCTGCAGGCCCATCGGATGGAAGCCATCGGGCAGCTCACGTACGGCGTCGCGCACGACTTCAACAACCTGCTCACCGTCATCACCAACAGCCTCGACCTGATCGGGATGGACAGCAGCGACCCGCAGCGCGTGAAGCGTCTCGTGGCCGGCGCGCAGCGTGCCGCCGAGCGCGGTTCGCGGCTCACGCGCCAGCTGCTCGCGTATTCGCGGCGGCAGACGCTGCGTCCGGAAGCGCACGACCTCAATGCGCTGATCTACGCAGCCGAGGCGCTGTTGCGCCGGGGTGTCGGGGAAGACGTGGAGATGGAGTTCTCGCTGGGCCGCGGGGTCGGCGAAGTCCATGTCGACGCCGCCGAGTTCGAGGCTGCATTGCTCAACCTGGTGGTGAACGCCCGCGATGCGATGCCCGACGGCGGCCGCATCGTCATCGCCACCCGCGAGCACGTGCAGTCGGAGAAGGAAGGCCGCCGCGCCCCGGGACGCTACCTGCTGGTCACCGTGCAGGACACGGGCACGGGCATGACGGCGGAGGTGATCGAGCACGCCATGGAGCCGTTCTTCACCACGAAGGAAGTCGGCAAAGGCAGCGGTCTCGGGCTCAGCCAGGTCTACGGCTTCGCGGTGCAGTCCGGCGGCGACGTGACCATCGACAGCACGGTGGGCGAGGGCACCACGATCCGGTTCTTCCTGCCCGTGCGCGGCGGCGACGCGACGCTCGGCCACGGGGACAGCGGCGCGCCGGTCAAGGTGCTGCTGGTGGAGGACGATCCGGACGTGCAGGCCATGGCGATCGAATCACTGCGCCACCTCGGCTATGCGGTGCTGACCGCCGACGAGGGCGCCGCGGCGCTCGACATCCTCCATCGCGATCCGGACATCGCGCTGCTATTCACCGACGTCGTGATGCCCAAGGGCATGAGCGGCGTGGAGCTGTTCGAAGCCGCGCGGCGCATGCGCCCGGACCTGCGCGTGCTGCTGGCGTCCGGCTACGCGCGCGGGCAGCTGCCGACGATCCCGGAGGGTTGCGACTTCATTCCGAAGCCCTACCGCGTCGAGGACCTGCAGCGCCGCCTCGCGACGCTGCTCGCGGCCGACCGGGCCGCATGACCGGCGATCGCCGCGATCCCGCCGGCGAGCTCGACCACCTGCTCGACGGCGATCCGCGCCGTCGCCGCGAACGCGAGCTGCGCCGCTACGGGCCCCGGCGCGGGCCATCGACGTGGATCTGGTGGCTCATCGCCCTCGGCGGCCTCGTGCTCTTCGCGGTGCTGATGCGTGCAGTCATGGAGAAGACCAGGTGGACGGCCGGCGACGCCGACCGGGTGGACACCGAAGGCGCACGCGACTGAGGCGGGCGTCCTCCGACGAACGTCCCGTGCGTCGACCGCCATGCGCGGCGTAGGATCGGGCGCATGCTCCCGGAGACCGACCCGCATGTCGACCCATCGCCGTATCCCGCTGGCCCTCGCCCTCGTCGTCGCACTTGCGGGCGCGCTGCCCGCGGTCGCGGCGCCGCCCGCCGCCATCCGTTCCGAAGTGACCCGCCGGCACGACGAGGCGGTGAAGCGCCTGCAGGACTGGATCGCGCTCCCGTCGATCGCGGCGGAGAACCGCAATGCGCAGGAAGGCGTGGAGTACATGGCGAAGCTCGCACGCGAGGCGGGTTTCCAGAAGGTGCGCATCGTGCCCACCGACGGCAAGCCGGGTGTATTCGCAACGCTCGACGCGGGAGCGAGGAAGACGGTCGGCCTCTACTTCATGTACGACGTGAAGCAGTTCGATCCCGCCGAATGGAGCTCGCCGCCGCTGGAGGCGAAGCTGGTCGACAAGCCGGGGTTCGGCAAGGTGATCGTCGGCCGCGGCGCGGTGAACCAGAAGGGCCCGGAGTCCGCGTTCCTCGCCGCGCTGCACGCGATCCGCGGCGCCAACGCGAAGATGCCGGTGAACCTCGTGCTCGTCGCCGAGGGCGAGGAAGAGATCGGCTCGCCGCACATCGGGCAGGTGGTGCTCGACCCCGAAGTCCGTGCCGCACTGTCGAAGACGACGGGCGTCTTCATGCCGTCGGCCGAGCAGGATCCGGACGGCACCGTCACCGTCAGCCTCGGCGCGAAGGGCGTCGTCGAGCTCGAGCTGGTGGCGAGCGGCGAGAAGTGGGGCCGCGGCCCGTCGAAGGACGTGCACTCCTCGCTGAAGGCGATGGTCGACAGCCCCGCATGGCGCCTCGTGAAGGCGCTCGACACGCTCGTCTCCGACGACGGCAACACGATCGCGATCGAAGGCTATCCGGTCCCGCCGCCGATCAGCGCCGAGCACCGCGCGATGATCGCCGCGGCGGTCAAGGGCTCGCCGGAAGGCGAAGCGCTCGCGAAGAAGCAGCTCGGCGTGCCGCACTGGATCGACGACCTGCCGTGGCAGCAGGCGCAGGAGCGGCTCGTCTCCCAGCCGACGGTGAACATCGAAGGCCTCGTCGGCGGCTACACCGGACCGGGCGGCAAGACCGTGCTGCCGCATCGCGCGGTCGCCAAGATCGACATGCGCCTCGTGCCCGGCATGACGAAGGACGCGGCGGTCGCGGCGCTGAAGTCGCACCTCGCCAAGCGCGGCTTCGGCGACGTCCAAGTGAACGTGAGCGGTGGCTACGACCCGACCAGCACCGATCCCCGATCGCCGCTGATCCAGGCGCAGATGGCGACGCTGCGCCGACTCGGCATCGAGCCGATGCTGTGGCCGCGCGGCGCGGGTTCCTACCCGGGCTTCGTCTTCACCGGCGCGCCGCTCAGCCTGGCGTCGGGGCACTTCGGCTTGGGCACCGGCGGCGGCGCGCATGCGCCGGACGAGTTCTACGTGATCGAGTCGTCGAACCCGAAGGTGCAGGGCTTCGATGGCGCGGTGATGTCGTTCGTCGAGTACCTCTACGAACTCGGACGCTGAGCATCCGCACGCGGTGACCACGCGGCGCATGGCATGAGCGGGGTTTCCCCGACTCGCTGCCATGCGCCGATTCGCCCAGGCCTTCCTGCCCGAAGCACTGCCGCCCGGACTTCCCGGGGCGGTCGCGCAGGCGCTCGCGGAGGCGCCGGAGCGCTACAACATCGCCGTGCGCAAGCCCGCGACCGTGGTGTTCGACGGCGGCGCCGGGCCCGAGGCCGGCGACTTCCAGTGGGGACTGATCCCCAGCTGGTCGAAGCTGCCGGAGACGAAATACACCACGGTGACCGCGCGCCTCGAGCGGGCGCCGGCGAGCCGCATCTACCGCAGCGCGTGGGAAAAGCGCCGCTGCGCTGTGCCGATGACGGGCTATTACAAATGGGACCGCACGGTGAAGCCGGCGCGTCCGTACTTCATCCAGTCCGAGCGCGGGGACGTGCTGTTCGCCGCCGGGCTGTGGGACCGCTGGCCGGCCGACGAGCCCGAGCTGCGCACGTTCACCGTGCTCACGATGCCCAACGAGGCGATCCCGTCACCGCTCGTGCCCGACGGGCCCGTGTTCCTGCCGGCGGCCGCGGTGGCGGACTGGATCGCCGGCCCGTGGTTTCCCGCACGCTGGCTTGCACGCCAGCCCCAGCCGGCACTCACGGCGTACCCGGTGTCGCGCGCGATCCGCGATCGCGACGCGGATGACTACACGCTGCTCGAGCCCGCCGATGCGATGGGTGAACCGCCGCCGGGCGCGTTCGACGACGACGACCCGGACGACGAGGACGACGATTGAGCGGCACGTGCGGCGGCGGTCGTGTCGCGCTTCAATGCGGCATCCCGATTCCCGGAGCCGACCGATGCCGCGCCTCGATCTCGACCGCATTCCCGCCGTCAACGCCACCGGGTATCCGCCGCCGTATCGCGACGCCGTGCAGGGGCGCTGGTATCGCCGGCTCGCACCCGCCACCGGCCTGACCGACTTCGGCGCAAGCCACGTGACGCTCAAGCCCGGTGCATGGTCGTCGCAGCGGCACTGGCACGAGGCGGAGGACGAACTCGTGGTGATGCTGGCCGGCGAGGCGGTGCTCGTGGACGAGGCCGGCGAGATCCCGATGCGGCCCGGCGACGTCGCGGTGTTCCGCAAGGGCGACGGCAACGGCCACTGCCTGCGCAACGACGGCACCGAGGACTGCGTGTTCGTCGCGATCGGTCGGCCGCCGGTAGGCGCCTGCCACTACCCCGACATCGACCTCGAGTTCTCCGGCGACGGCGGCTACACGCACCGCGACGGAACGCCGTACTGACGGCGTAGGTCAGTCCCCGCGCGCAGCCGCGGCGCGGTCGCGAAGGCGGGTCCCGAGATCCTCGACGTTGAGGCGCGTCGCGATAAGCGCCGCGCGCCGCGTGGCCGGCAGCGCCGCTTCGGCGAGATCGCGCAAAGTGGCTTCGAGCTGTTCCACGTTCGCCGCGCTGGCCCCTAGCGCCTGCTGCGCCGAGTCGCGCTCGTCGGCGTCCGGAATGCCGTAGCCCGCGGGCACCCAGGCCGCGGCATGCGCCCGACGCGAGGCGAGGTCGAGCGCATCGTCCACGGGCCCGGCGGTGCGTGTTCCGCTTCGGCCGATGCGACGCCCGAACGCGATCGCGGCGTCCTGTTCGGCCCGGCGCAGTGCTGCGTTCTCCAGCACGAGCAACGCCGCGAGGCCGCGCACGTCCGCCGTGTCGAACGCGCGCGCACGGGCCGCGGGATCGAGCGCGAACCAGTCCCGCGCCTGCGTCACGGGGATCGTCGCGCTCGCCCGTGCAGTGTCGAGCAGCGCCTGGTAGTGCATCGCCTGCGAGTCGAACCGGTAGCCGAGGCGAAGCGCTTCCGATGCGTCGCGCGGTACGTCGTCGACGAGATGGGCGCCCTCGAGGCGCCGCAGCAGGCCCGTGGGCGAGAGGCTCGATAGCGGCGCGTCGGCGAGCCGGGGGACGGCATCGTGCAGGAGGCGCCATGTCTCCACGGCGCAATTCGCGGTGACGAAGCGGTAGCGCCCGTCGTAGCTCCAGTGCACCTGCGCGGCGCGCTCGACGACCGCGGCGATGTCCTCGCGCGACAGCCGCAGCGGCACCGAGCGCAGGCCGCGAAGCTCGAGCTTCGTGTACTCGTCGACGACACGCGGCATCGGCAGTACGAACAGTCGCGACGGATAGCCGCCGGCGACGCCGCGCCACGCCGAGACGCGCACGTCGTCGACGAAGGCGCGGAACGACAGGACTTCATGCCAGGCGACGTCGAGTCGGCAGTCCGGCCCCGGTGCGCGACCCGGCGCGCAGACCACCAGCCGCAGCATGGCGTGCCCCCAGCGACTCATCGGCCGCGCGTCGGGTTCCGCCAGCAGGTAATCCACCGCGTAGATGCGCGACGGGTCGAGCGTCAGCACCGGCGACGGATCGGCCGCGCCCGTCGCATCGGCGCGCACGAACACCGGCGGTGCGCACGACGGTGCCGTTGCGGTGGAACCGGCGCGCGCCGCGAAGTAACGGTAGAGCGCGGGTCGCCGGCAGGGGTACTCCACGTCCAGCATCCAGTGCTCGAGATTGACGGCCACGAATTCGGCGGGACGGGTGACCTCGTAGGCATCGGGGCTGCGGTCGTGGAACGCGTTCGGCGTGCGCGGCAGGTGCAGCGGCGCGACCTGCCAGCCGGCGAGATCGAGAAGACGCGGATCGCGCGAGAGGCCCCCGCGTGGCGAGCGATCCCAGGCGTGCGCGAGCTCGTGCAGCAGGGCCGCACGCGCCGGCCGGCTGTCGCCGCGTGCGGCGTCGTCGAGCAGGGCGCGCCGCAGCAGGATGATGCCGGACCGGTAATGGCCGTCGACGTGCGCGGGCAGGTCATCGCGCCATCGGACGGTCAGCGGGCGGTCGAGCGCCGCGGCCCACGCGGGCGGCAAGGCGCGGACGGTGTCGTCGACGATCGCCGGCGCGGCCGCCGCCTGCTCGATGCCGAGCCCGCGCGTGTCGATGCGGACGTCGATCGCCCGCGCGCGCGTGGCGATCGGCAGCAGTGCACCCGCGAGCAGCACGCGCCAGGCGGGATGCATCAGCGCAAAGCCCGAATCAGCGGGCGAGGATCGCCATCGCGAGCTGGAGATCGCTGGCGCCGGCGGTCGCCTGTCGCGTACGCATCAGGCGCAGGGCGCCTTCAAGCTGGGCGCTGCGCACGCGGCCGTCGGTCGCGACGAACATCGCGGCGTCCTCGCGCGCCTGCAGCACGATCTTGTCGTCACCGGTGCTGCTGCCGGTCGTGTTGGAGCCGCCCGCGGACGATGCGCCGGCGGAGGAGCCGGCGAAGCTCGAGGCATGCGCGGCGAGCGGGAGCGACAGCGCGATGGCGGCGGCGAGGAGCGATCGGTTCATGGCGGACGTCGTGTGGAGCGGGCCGATGAGGATAGAGCGGCGCCGAGCCGGGCGCCTGAACCGGCCGTGGCTCAGTGCAGGTGTTCGTCGTCCGGCGTGCCGTCCTTCGGGTCGCTGACCGCGAACTCCGGGGATTCGGCATCGTGCACGTGGCGCAGCGCTTCGACGACGCCCGGTTCCAGCCGCTCGAGGTCGAGCACAACCTTGCCGGAATGCACGTCGCGCACCGCGCTGTTGGGCAGCACGAAGTCGCCGGCGTTCTGGATGTTCACCACGAACTCCGACTCGCGCGTCTCGCGCACGGCGCCCACGCCGAGGCCACCGTCCGCGACGAAGACCATCTGCCCGACTTCGATCCGTTCCTGCATGACGCACCTCGCAATGAAAGGCGGCACACGGCCGCCGCAGGCGTCGATCATGCCGAGACGGCCGGTGGCGGGGCGGTGAACATCGCGGTCGCGGGGCGGTCACGCTGCGCGCCCCAGCCTCGCGAAATGGATTCCACCTCGACATCGCTGCGGCGGTTCGTCTCCGGACGCGACGGCCGCATCGTCATCGCCCAGTGGCCCAACCTCCCGCTGTCGGCCTGGTTCGCCTGCTGGGTGCTCGCGCGGCTGCTGCCGGCGTCGCATGCGCGCGACGGCATCGCCTTCCTCGGCACCGCGTTCCTGTTCACGTGGGCCTGGCTCGAGATCGTCGACGGCGACAGCCCGTTCCGCCGCGCGCTCGGCGGCGTCGTGGCCGCGGCCATCGTCGTGCCGCGCGTGCTCGGCTAGCGGGGCGGCGTCGCCTGCAGGCGCGGCAACGGATCGATCGCACCCTCGCCGGTGTAGACGCCGTAGTGCAGGTGCGGCGGCGTGCCGCGCGCATTGCCGGAGGTGCCGACCCGGCCCAGGCGCGTGCCTTCGCGCACGAGGTCGCCCACCGCGAGGTCGGGCTCCCAAGCGTCGAGGTGCGCGTAGTAGTGCCGCTCCCCGGCCGGACCCATCACCCAGACCTGCCGCCCGCCGAGCCCGCCGTCGCGGATGGAGACGACCAGCCCGCGGGTCGCGCTGACCACCGGCGTGCCTCGGGGCGCGAAGATGTCCACGCCCTGGTGGCGGCGGTCGCGTCCACGCGGCGCGCCCCAGGTGTCCGCGATGGCACGTGCGCGCACGCCTTCGACGGGGACCCGCGTCCAGCGCGGCGGCGGCAGGCGTGACAGGGCGGCGACCGCGCGCGGGTAGGCCATGAAGGGCTGGTGCCAGGCCCAGAACGCGGCGAGCGCGAGCAGGCAGGCGACCGCGAGGGCGCCGAGGATGCGCCGGGCCAGCGGCGCGTAGTCGCGGCCGCGCCGTGCCGGGAACGCAGCGGGACGATCGCGATCGCCCGGCCCGGCGTCGGCGCGGGTAGGCTCCGGACTTTCCCCCTGCGAGACGGTCATGACGATCTCCCTGTACCAGGCGTCCATCCCGGTGTTCGAGCGCGCGCTGCGCAACCTGCGCCACATTGTGGAGAAGGGTGCGGCGCATGCGCGCGAACGCGGGGTGGCGCCCGATTCGCTGCTCGCGCTGCGTCTCGTCGACGACATGCTGCCGCTGTCGCGGCAGGTGCAGATCGCCTGCGACATGGCGAAGAACGGCGCCTCGCGACTGGCCGGGCAGGAGCCCGAGGCCATCGCGGACGAGGAATCGACCGTCGACCAGCTGCTCGCCCGCATCGACCGCACGCTGGCGATCGTGCGCGGCTTCGATGCCTCGCGCATCGACGGGCAGGAGGGCCGCGAGATCGTCCTGGCGATGCGCACCGGCGAGATGCGGTTCAACGGGCAGGACTACCTGCTCAACTTCGTGCTGCCGAACCTCTACTTCCACATCACCGCCGCTTACGCGCTGCTGCGTCGCGAGGGCGCGCCGCTCGGCAAGATCGACTACATCGCCGGGCCCGACGCGCCGGGCTGACGGTCGCTCACCGGTGCTATGCGCCCGCCGGGGCAGGGTGGGCGCTTTCCCGGAGGACCCGACATGGCGAGCCAGCACCCCAACGGCGACGGTGCCCGCACCGCGGACGCGCAACGAAAGATCCAGGCCGGCATCGACGCCAAGGAGGCTTCGGGCAGCGGCTCGGGTGGGGAATCGAAGCCGGTGCAGGCCGGGCTCGACGACAAGCCGGTCAACCCGTTGCCGAAGCAGCACCTCCGGAAGCCCGGCAACGAGCATGAACTCCAGGTCGAGCCGCGGTTCCTTGCGCCGGGCTACCTCGGCAGCGAGAAGCTGAAGGACATGGTCGCGATCGTCACCGGCGGCGACTCGGGCATCGGCCGCGCGGTCGCCGTGCTGTTCGCGCGCGAAGGCGCCGACGTGGCGGTGCTGTACCTCGACGAGCACGAGGACGCGGAGACCACGCGCGAATTCGTCGAAGCCGAAGGCCGTCGCTGCATCGCCATCGCCGGCGACGTGCGCGATACCGCGTTCTGCGAGCAGGCCGTGGCCCGCGTGGTCGACGAGTTCGGCCAGCTCGACATCCTCGTCAACAATGCCGCGTTCCAGCAGCATGCGAAGCGGCTCGAGGACATCACCGACACGCAGTTGATGATGACGCTCGAAACGAACGTCGCCGGCTATTTCCACATGGCGCGCGCCGCGTTGCCGCACATGGACAAGGGCGCCTGCATCATCAACACCACGTCCGAGACGGCGTTGTTCGGCAACAAGGAACTGCTCGACTACTCGGCCACGAAGGGCGCAATCAATGCGTTCACAATGTCGCTGGCGAGCAACCTGCTGGAGCGGGGCATCCGCGTGAATGCGGTCGCGCCGGGCCCGGTCTGGACGCCGCTCAACCCCGCGGACAAGGATGCCGAGTCCGTCTCCAAGTTCGGCGCGGACAGCGACATGGGGCGGCCCGCGCAGCCGGAGGAGCTCTCACCCGCGTACGTCTTCTTGGCGTCTCCGGTCACCGGCTCGTACGTCAACGGCGCGATCCTGCCGGTGATGGGCGGGCCGCGCGGTTGACCGGAGCGCTCAGCCCTTCGAGCGCGACATGCACGCCTTGTAACGACGGTTCACCCGATCGGCGAACCACGAGGTGGTGAGCCGACGCGTGATCTTCGGGCTGTGCAGGCGGATCTGCGGCACGCGCGCACGCGGCAGCGCATGCCCGGCCGAGCGCTCGGCCAGCGCGAACACCTCGCGATAGAGGTCGGTGTCCTCGAAGTCGAGCGCGCGGGCCTTGCGCAGGGCGCGATGGATGGCGGCCTCGTCCATGCCGAGTTCCTGCGACAGCGCACGGACGGCGGTCTCGGTGCGGCTGGGCTCGTCGCTGTCGTAGCGCACGAGGTCGCCGTCTTCTTCGAGCGGAATGCCGGTGGCGAGCGAGACCGCGTTCTGGAACGCGGCATTGCGGCTCGCGTACCAGCCCGCGTTGTAGTCCGCGAAACGGTAGATCGGCTGGCGGTACGAGGCACGGTAGCCGAGCAGGTGAGCCGTGCCGAAGTACAGGCCGCCGCGACGGCTGAAGACTTCGCGGCGGATCGAGGTCTCCACCGGATACGGGTAGTCCTTCGAGCCCGCGAGCTGCTCGGAGAAAGCGATGCCGACCTGCATCGGCCCGCCCGTTCGCACCGGGTTGGAACTCGCCAGGAGACGGCGGCCCAGGGGCACTTCGTCGATCATCGCCTCGTAGACGTCACTGAGCTCGCGCTCGCTCGACGTCGCCGCGATGCGCCGCTCCCACGTGCGGCCGTCGGGCGAGGCGAGTTGCAGGGCCGCGCGGCCCACCAGCGGCGGGATGTGATGCTCGCGCAGGCGGCGGTCGATCTCCTCGAGCGCGATGCGGCCCAGGCCCGGCACCTTGGGATCGGACGAGAACGAAGATTCCTGCCCCGTCACCGCGATGACCGAGCAGAGGTTGGCGGTGGTGGGCTCGATGCGCAGCGCCGCGAACGCGGCCTGCATGTCGCCCGCCCAGCCGCGCCTGTCCTGCACGCCCGCCGGCAGCAGGCGGCCGATCTCCGCGCGGACTTCCTCGGGCGTCTTGCGATGCGTGCGGGGCTGGTCGCGGCACGCGGTGGCGAGCAGCGCCACGGCCGCGAGCAGCAGGGCGGCGCGCAACGACGAGTGCGGCATTCGGCGGAACCTCACAGGTGGCGGTGGAGCGCGAGCGATTCGTCCGACGCGGGAACGTCGCCGTCGGAAACCATGACGCGGTTGCGGCCTTCGCGTTTCGCGCGGTAGAGCGCGGCGTCGGCGCGCGCGAACAGGTCGTCGGCATCGTAGCCGTGCGTCGTGTTCGCCTGCGCGATGCCCATGCTCAGCGACAGGCCCGGCAGCGGCGGGGACAGCCCCGGCGCGCGCGTCTCGACCGCGCGGCGGATCGCTTCGGCGATGGACGCCACCGCCTCGGTGCCCTGGTCGGCGCAGGCGATGAGGAACTCGTCGCCCCCGAAACGACCGAAGAGGTCGTCGCTGTCGAGATGCTCGCGCACGACGCCGGCCACGAAGCGCAGCGCGGCGTCGCCCGCCAGATGGCCTTCGCGGTCGTTGATGGCCTTGAAGTGGTCGAGGTCGAACACGACGAGGTCGAGCGGACGGCCGAAGCGCGCGAGGTATTCAAGGCGCTCGCGCAGTGCCTGGTTGAAGGCGAGGCGGTTGAACGTGCCGGTGAGCGGATCGTTGATCGCGAGCTGCCGGAGCTGCTCGGACTCGGCGCGCAGCTGCACATGCGCGGTCTGCAGCCGACGCTCGCGCTGGGACAGGCGTTGCGCCTCGTCCTGCAGGCGCCGGCTTCGCGCCTGCGCGAGCAGGCCGGCGCCGAACACGCCGAGCAGCACGAGCACCCACGGCAGGAGGCTGCGATCTTCGGCCTTCGGTTGCTCACCCGCGGGCGGCACGAGGCCGGGCTGCGCGACGGTCGCGGACGGTGGCGCTTCGGCCTGGTCGGGCGACGCCGGCGTCGACGCGCCCTCCGGAGCGTCCGCGCCTTCGCCGGCGTCGGCGACGCCCGCATCGGGTTCGGAGGTGGCGTCCGGCTCCATCGGCCCGATCGGTGCGACGGGCGCCGGTGTCGGCACGACGACGGGTGCGGGCGCCGGTGCGGGTACCGGCACCTCGACGACGACCACCTGCGGCGGGGGTGGTGGCGGCGGAGGCATCCCGTCCGGCCGCGGTCCCGGCGGGGCGCCCGGCGGACGCATTCCGGACGGCGGCGGACCCCCGGGCGGGGGCATCTGCGCGAAGGCGGGCAGGCAGGCGAGGCCCAGCAGCACGGCAGGCAGGAAGCGCAGGCGGGTCACGGGCATCACCGACGGAAGGATGCGCAAGCGTAGCCGAGCCCGGTGCGCCGCCACAGGATCCGGATGGCGACGCGGCGACCCGGCGCCGAAGATCCCGCCACCAAAGATGGAGCACCGCCATGGACTTCCGCGTCGTCGGGCTCGACCCCGCGCCCTTCCTTCCGCTCTACGGCCTCGACGATGCGGCGCTCGCCGCGCATCGCGCGCGCCGCGTGCGCGTCCCCGCGCACGGCGGCGTTCCCGAACGCGTGGAGCTGCGCGACATGCGCCCCGGCGAGACCGCCCTGCTCATCAACCATCTGCACCAGCCCGCCGATTCGCCGTACCGCGCGTCGCATGCAGTGTATGTGCGGGAAGGCGCGACCCGTCCGCGCGTCGTCGAAGGACGCCTGCCGGGCGTGATGGCACGGCGGCTGCTGTCGCTTCGCGGGTTCGACGGCGAGGGCATGATCGTCGACGCCGACGTCGTCCAGGGATGCGACGCCACCCCGCGGCTCGTCGCGATGCTCGGCGATGCACGGGTGGACTACGTGCACGCGCACTACGCGCGCCCGGGTTGTTTCGCGGCCCGGATCGAACTCGCCTGAGTCAGCGCGCGGCGCCGGACGCGGAGCCGCCCGCACCGACGCCGCGCGCGAGCACGGCTTCGGCATCGATTTCGCCGGGGCGAGCCAACACGAGCCCGACGCGTGCGCCCGCATGTTCGATGGCGACGCCGCCGCCGAGGTCGAAGCGCGCGTGCATCGCGGCCTGCAGGCGGTCGCGCAGCACGTCGCCCGCAGCGTCGGCGCTCTCGCGCGGCACGGTTCCCGCAACGACGAAGACATCACCGCCGACGCGCGCCAGCAGGTCGCCGCCGCGGAGCGTGGCGTCGAGCGCACGCGCCACGGCGGCGAGGAACCGGTCGCCCGCATCGTGGCCATGGCGCTCGTTGATCGCGGCCACGTCGTCCAGATGGATGAACGCGAC
>NZ_BAAGAB020000066.1:0-13953 GCF_047159895.1 Lysobacter xanthus | reverse complement strand
ATCAGGGACGTCGGCTCCTCGCCGTCGCCCGCGCCGACGCGCTCGTCCTCGCTCAGTGCGACGCGCGCGTCCACGGTGCCTCGCGCGTCGTGGTCGGCTCCCTGGCCGTACGTCAGCCGCAGGCGGTCGTCACCTGGCTGCCGCGCTACGGGCAGGACCGCATCACGGTCGCGCTCGACAGCCGCGAGACCGACGGCCGCTGGACGTTGCCGACCGAGGGCTGGACGCGCGACGGCGGTGTCGACCTGTTCGACCTGGTCGATACCTACGCCGCGGCCGGCCTCCGCCACCTGCTGTGCACCGACATCGGCCGCGATGGCATGCTCGCCGGGCCCAACCTCGATCTCTACCGCGCGGTCGTCGCGCGCGCGCCCAGCGTGCAGTTGCAGGCCTCGGGCGGCGCGCGCTCGGTCGACGACGTACGCGCCGCGCTCGAGGCCGGCTGTGCGGGCATCGTGCTCGGGAAGGCGCTGCTCGAAGGTCGGCTCGACGTCGCGGACGCGCTCGCCGTGACGGAGCCAGCTTCGTGCTGAGCCGTCGACTCATTCCATGCCTCGACGTGCGCGACGGCCGCGTCGTCAAAGGCGTGCGCTTCCGCGACCACGTGGACATGGGCGACATCGTCGAACTCGCGCTGCGCTACCGCGACGAAGGCGCCGACGAACTCGTCTTCTACGACATCACCGCGAGCCCGGAAGGCCGCAGCGTCGACCGCGCGTGGGTCGAGCGCGTCGCGCGGCTGATCGACATCCCGTTCTGCGTCGCCGGGGGCATCCGCAGCGTCGAAGACGCACGCACGATCCTGCACGCCGGCGCCGACAAGGTCTCGGTCAACACGCCCGCGCTCGACCGTCCCGCGTTGATCGACGAACTGGCGACCGCCTTCGGCGTCCAATGCGTGGTCGTGGGCATCGACAGCCTGCGCGACGAGGACGGCGAATGGCGCGTGCGCCAGTACACCGGCGATCCATCGCGCACGAAGGCGCTCGCGCGGCGCACGCTCGACTGGATCGTCGAGGCGCAGGACCGCGGCGCCGGCGAGATCGTGCTCAACTGCATGGGGAGCGATGGCGTGCGCAGCGGCTACGACCTCGAACAGCTGGTCGCCGCGCGCGCACTCTGCCGGGTGCCGCTGATCGCCTCGGGCGGTGCGGGCGAGGCCGCGCACTTCGTCGACGTCTTCCGGGACGCCGATGTCGACGGCGCGCTCGCTGCCAGCGTCTTCCATTCCGGTGCCGTGCGGATCCCGGCACTCAAGTCCACGCTCGCCGATGCGGGCATCGAGGTGCGCCGTGCCTGAGCCGATCGTCTTCGACGCCACCGCGGTCGACTGGACCAAGCAGGACGGCATGGTCCCCGCCGTCGTGCAGGATGCGGCGACGCTGCGCGTGCTGATGGTCGGCTGGATGGATGCCGACGCACTCGCGCACACGCTCGCCACGCGGCAGGCGACGTTCTTCAGCCGCACCCGCGGGCGTCGCTGGACCAAGGGCGAGACCTCCGGAAACGTGCTCGAAGTCGTCGACGTCCGACTGGATTGCGACGCCGACACGCTGCTGGTGCTCGCGACGCCGCGCGGCCCGACGTGCCACCGCGGCCGCGAGAGCTGCTTCCCGGACGCGCCCGGCGACTTCCTCGGCGCGCTGGATGCGCTCGTCGCGCGCCGCGAGGTCGAACGTCCGGAAGGTAGCTACACGACCAGGCTGTTCGACGCGGGCGTGCGCCGCATCGCGCAGAAGGTCGGGGAGGAGGGCGTCGAGACGGCGCTGGCCGCGGTGGCGCAGGACGAGGCCGCGTTGCTCGGCGAGTCGGCGGACCTGCTGTACCACCTCGTCGTGCTGCTGCGCGCACGGGGACTGTCGCTCGCCGACGCGCTCCACGTGCTCGAGCGGCGCCACGGCGGCGCGGGTGGCGCGACGGGCGGCTGATAGGCTCTCCCGGTCTTCGGGAGTCTTCGCATGCATCGCCTCGTCGTCGCCGTGGTCCTGTCGTCGTTCGTCGCCGTCGCGCATGCGGCGTCCGGCTGCCCCGGTGCCGTCTACGACGACCACAACGCGAACGGCATGCGTGACGCCGGCGAGCGTGGCCTGCCCGGCATCCGGGTGTCCGACGGCGTCGAGATCGCGGTCACCGACCGTGACGGGCATTTCCGGCTGCCGGACGTTGCCGGTCGCACCCGTTTCGTCATCAAGCCGGCCGGTTGGGCGGTTCCCCGGCCGGACGGCGGACTCCCCGCGTTCTGGCGACACGCGCCGCATGCCGACGCGCCCAAGCTGCGCTTCGGCGGGATGAGCACGCCGGGCGAGGCCTGCCCGTCGTTCGGCCTGCAGCGCCGCCGCGCGGACCGGGATGGGCTCGAGGTGCTGCTGTTCGCCGATCCGCAGCCGAAGTCGATGACCGACGTCGACTACTACCGCCGCGACATCGTCGAACGCCTCCATCGGCCCGACCGTCGTGCGACCGCCGATCTCGGGCTCACCCTCGGCGACATCGTCAACGACGACCTCTCGCTGTACCCGGCGATGAACGCCGTCACGGGGTCGCTCGGCACGCCGTGGCTGCACGTCGCGGGCAACCACGACGTGGATGCGGACGCGACGCGCGACGAGGATGCGCTGCTCACGTTCCGCAACACGTACGGCCCCGACACGTTCGCCTGGGAGGAGCCGCAGGCCGACTTCGTGCTGCTCGACGACGTGATCACGCGCCCGGGACAGAAGCCGGCCTACGTCGGCGGCCTTCGCGAGGACCAGTTCCGGTTCCTCGAGCGCTACCTGTCGACGCACGATCCGCGACGCCTGCTGGTCGTCGGCGTGCACATCCCGTTCTTCCCGGATGGCGGCGAGACGTTCCGCGCTGTCGACCGCGAACGCCTCTTCGCGCTGCTGAAGGACGTCCCGAAGGTGCTGCTGCTCAGCGCGCACGGCCACGTGCAGCGCCATGTCCTGCACGACGCGGGCACCGGCTGGCACGGCGCGGCGCCGCTCCACGAATACAACATGGGCGCCGCCTGCGGCGCCTACTGGTCCGGCGCGAAGAACGACGACGGCATCCCGGACGCGACGATGGCGGACGGCACGCCGAACGGGTGGGCGCGCCTGCACATCGGCGAGGACGGCCGCTATGCGCTGAAGTGGGAGCCCGCAGGCGTGCATGGCGAGAGCGCGCTGACCGACGCGATGCGGCTGCATGCGCCGCGCGTGCTGCGTCGAGGCGCGTATCCGGCCTGGGGCGTGTTCGCGAACGTCTGGATGGGCGTGGCTGGCGAGCGCGTCGAGTTTCGCGTGGACGACGGCGAGTGGCAGCCGATGAAGCGCGTCGAACAGGCGGACCCCTGGCTGCTCGCCGAGAACGTGCGCGATGACGAAGCGGCCTCGCTGCGCGGCTACGACCGCTCGCCCGAGGCGCAGGCGTCCACGCACCTGTGGCGCGGCGCGCTGCCGACCTCGCTCGCAGTCGGCGAGCATCGCGTCGAGGTGCGTGCGGTGGACCCGTGGCAGGGCGAGCAGCGCGCCCGGGTCGGCTATCGCCTGGACGATGCCGCGCCATGACGGCCGACGGCCTACCGGTCCTGGCCTTCGCGGACGCGGCCGCCTTCGAACGCTGGATCGAATCGCCGGGCGACGCGCGCGGCCTGTGGCTGCGGATCGCCAAGGCCGGGCGGGGGATCGAATCGGTCACCTACGACGCCGCGCTCGACGTCGCGCTCTGCCACGGCTGGATCGACGGGCAGAAGCGCGCATTCGACGCGGACTGGTTCCTGCAGCGTTTCACCCCGCGACGTCCGCGCAGCCTGTGGTCGAAGCGGAACGTCGAAAAGGCCGGCGCGCTGATCGCCGCCGGTCGAATGCGGCCCGCCGGGCAGCGCGAGATCGATGCCGCGCGGGCGGACGGCCGCTGGGACCGCGCTTACGCAGGCGCGTCGTCGCGCGAGGTGCCGGACGAGCTCGCCGCGCTGCTGGCGCGCGATCCGGACGCGCGTCGCGCCTTCGAAGCCCTGTCCGCCGCGAACCGCTATGCCTTCTGCTGGCGCGTGCAGACCGCGAAGCGGCCGGAGACCCGCCAAGCACGCGCGCGCGATTTCGTGGCGATGATGCTACGCGGCGAGGCGCTGCACTGACCGGAGGTCAGACGCCCACGTCGGCGAACGACTCGACCCGGCGATGGCCCTTCGCCGCCTCGCCCTCGCGCGGCTGGGGGTAATCCTCGCGTCGATCGACCAGCACCGTCTGCAGGCCCGCCTCGCGCGCCGCGTCGACTTCCTCGACGACGTCGGAGAGGAACAGCACCTCGCCGGGTGCCAGGCCGATCGCCTCGGCGATGCGCGCATAGCTCTGCGCGTCGCGCTTGCCGCCGATTTCGGTGTCGAACCAATTCGACACGATGGAAGTCAGGTCCCCGGCGTCGCTGTGCCCGAAGAAGAGCTTCTGTGCCGGCACGCTTCCGGACGAATACACGTGGATCGGCAGGCCCGCCGCATGCCACTCGCGCAGCGCCTCCACTGCGTCCGGGTACATGTGCGCGGTGAAGTCGGCATTGCCATAGCCGGCCTTCCAGATCATGCCCTGTAGGACCTTGAGCGCCGTGTGCTTGCGGTCCTCGTCGATCCAGCCCTGCAGTACTTCCACGACCATCGCGTCGTCGCACATGCCGCCCTGCTCGGTGGCGACGGTGTCGAGCCAACGGCGCACCTCGGGCTCGTCGCCGTGCGCCTGCACGAACGCGGGCAGGGCGCGGCGCGCGTACGGGAACAGCACGTCCTTGACGAACGAGATGCTGCTGGTGGTGCCTTCGATGTCGGTCAGGATCGCGCGGACGGGCATGCGGGCCTCGGAATGCGAACGGCCGCGCGGACGCGGCCGTGGAAAGGGATGGGACGGCTTATTCGCCCCGCGGCTTCTCGAAGCGCGGGAAGCGCTGCGCGATGTCGGTGCCGGTGAAATGGCCGACCCAGCCGTCGGGCTGCTGGAAGAAGCGGATCGCGACGAATTCCGGTTCCGGGCCCATGTCGAACCAGTGCAGCGTGGAGTCGGGCACCGAAATGAGGTCGCCCGCCTCGCACGTCATCTCGTAGACGCGGTCCTCGACATGCAGGGTGAACATGCCCGAGCCCGCGACGAAGAAACGCACCTCGTCTTCCTTGTGGAAATGCTCGTCGAGGAACTTCTTGCGCGCGTCTTCCCGATGCGGCGCGTCGGGCGCGATGCTCACCACGTCGACGGTCGTGAAGCCGCGCTCGCGCACGATGCGGTCGATGTCGCCTCGATAGGCATCGAGGATGACGTCCGGCTCGTCACCGGCCTTGACCGGCTTGCTCGCTTCCCAGCGCTCGAAGCCCACGCCGACGGGCGCGAGGCGCGCGGCGATGGCGTCGACGTCGGTGGACGAGAACTCGGGCTGGTCGGGCGTGGCTTCGTGGAAGATGCGCAGGCGGCTCATGTCGGACTCGGATCAGGCGAGGGGAGCGAACGGAACGGAGCTGGGGGCGAGGCGCCGCATTTCCATCTCGCAGGCGATGAGGAATTCGAACGCTTCCAGATGTCGACGGGCCTCGTCCATGTCGCGGCCCCAGGCGTACAGGCCGTGGCCTTCGATCAGGTAGCCCCACAGCGGGCCGGCATCGAGCAGCGCTTCCACTCGCGCGGCCAACGCGGGCATGTCCTGCGAATTGGGCAGCACGGGCAGGTCGATGGCCGCCTCGTGGGTGTCGTTGCCGCGGAAGGCCTTGAGCAGCTCGTAGCCTTCCAGGTGCATCGAACCCTGCGCCGCGAACAGGCGCGAGGCGACGGTCTGGTTCATCGAATGCGTGTGCAGCACGCAGCCTACGTCGGGGAAGCGGGCGTAGAGCTGGGTATGCAGCAGCGTCTCGGCGGACGACGTGCGGTCCGTGGCGACCGGCCGGCCCTCGAGGTCGACGACCATGATGTCGTCCGGCACGAGGCGGCCCTTGTCCCGGCCCGAGACGGTGATCGCCGCGTGCCGATCGTCCAGCCGGTGCGAGAAATTGCTGCTCGTGGCCGGCGTCCAGCCGCGCGCGGCGAGTTCGCGGACGTTGGCGATGATCGACTCGGCGCAGGCGGCGAGCCGCTGCGGATCAAACGGGAGGGAAGCGCTCATCGCGCAAGTTTAGGGCAGGGCGCGTCAGCGTCGTGCACTGGGGCGGTGCAGCGCGGTTCCGGCGATGGAACGCTCGCCGTCGCGACAAAAGGAAACGGCGCGGTTGCCCGCGCCGTTCCGGTGAAGCCCTGTCGCGTCGATCAGGCCTGCGGGCCCTCGTGGAACGGGGGCTCCGGGTCGATCGGCGGACCGCGGCGATCCGCCGGGTTGCCGTGCGCCAGGTGGCTGCGGCGGTAGCCGTACAGGAAGTACACGACGAGGCCGATCGCCGCCCAGCCGAAGAACATCGAGAGCGTGTAGCCCGAGAGGTTCAGGAACAGCAGGAGGCAGCCTGCGACCGCGAGCGGGCAGACCAGCCACACCAACGGCGTGCGGAAGGGACGCGGACGGTTCGGATCCTTGACGCGCAGGATCATCACCGCGGCGGCCACCATCACGAACGCGAAGAGCGTGCCCGAGTTGGAGATGTCCGCGAGGATGCCGACGGGGAACAGCGCGGCGAACGCGGCCACGAACACGCCGGTGATCATCGTGATCACGTGCGGGGTGTGGAAGCGCGGATGCACCGTCGACAGCCGCTCCGGCAGCAGGCCGTCGCGCGACATCGTGAAGAAGATGCGCGTCTGGCCGTAGATCATCATCAGGATGACCGACGGCAGGGCGAGACCCGCGGCGATGCCGAGCACGTTGCCCCACTTGGCGAAGCCGAGCATGCGCAGCACGTGCGCGAGCGGCTCCTTGCTGCAGACGAGCGCCTGGCTGCCTTCGCAGGCCGCGGCCAGCTCGGGGCTGCCCGGGTGCATGGCGAGGCCGTTCGGGCCCATCACCGGCTGCGAGCCCACGGAACCGACCGCGCCGTAGCCCACCAGCAGGTAGAACAGGGTGCAGACGCCCAGCGAGCCGATCAGGCCGATCGGGATGTTGCGGTTCGGGTTCTTCGTTTCCTCGGCCGCGGTCGAGACCGCATCGAAGCCGACGTAGGCGAAGAAGATCGAGGCCGCCGCGCCCAGCACGCCGACGCCGCCGAGCGGGCTGCCCCAGCCGGTCGGGAAGAAGGGCTGGAAGTTCGTGTCCTTCGCCGCCGGCACCGCGATGGCGATGAACGCCG
This sequence comes from Lysobacter xanthus, assembly GCF_047159895.1. NCBI lineage: Bacteria > Pseudomonadati > Pseudomonadota > Gammaproteobacteria > Lysobacterales > Lysobacteraceae > Lysobacter > Lysobacter xanthus. Next base: position 6,728 of record NZ_BAAGAB020000066.1, on the reverse strand, counting down.
TCAGCGCCGCGACCTTGATCAGCACGAGGACCGCATTGACCTTCGCCGACTTCGACGTGCCGATGACCAGCAGGCCAGTGACGACGAGCGAGATCAGGAAGGCCAGCAGGTTGAAGCTGCCGCCATCCATCGGGCCCGTCTTGAGGGCGTCCGGCAAGCTGATCCCCGCGCTCGCGAGCAGCCCGTTGACGTAGCCGGACCAGCCGACCGCGACCGCGCCGGCCGCGATGGCGTATTCGAGCACCAGCGCCCAGCCGACGGTCCACGCGAGGCCTTCGCCGAGCACGCCGTAGGTATAGGTGTAGGCAGAGCCGGAGACCGGCACCATCGACGCGAGTTCGGCGTAGGCGAGTGCGGCGAGGCCGCAGACCACCGCCGCGATGACGAAGGCCACCATCATCGCCGGGCCGGCCTTCTGGCCGGCTTCGGCCGTGAGCACGAAGATACCCGTGCCGATGATCGCGCCGATGCCGAGCATCGTGAGCTGGAACGCACCGAGCTGTCGCTTGAGCGACTTCTTTTCGGCCGTCTCGAGAATCTTGTCGAGCGGTTTCACACGCCAGAACAGCATTTGCTTCTCCCCGGGGAACGTACGGCCCAGCCGGACCGGACAACCCGGCGACCATAGCCGCTGCCGCCGCCCGTGCACAAGTCACGTTTCGCCGACAAACGCGCTGAACGGGGATAATGCTGCGCTGCACCTTTGAAGACGCTGGCGTATGGACCCGATGTCGAACCACGAGGCGATCGACCGACTGCATCGCGACCTCGAGGCCTACGCGGCGCGATGGCCGGACGAGGCGGCGGTCGTGGCCCATTTCGTCGAACTGCTGCACGACATCGAGACCGGACCATTCGCGCGCGAGCGCGTCGCGGGGCACTTCACGGGCTCGGCCTGGCTCGTCGACCGCACCGGCGAGCGCGTGCTGCTCACCCATCACCGCAAGCTGGGGCGCTGGCTGCAGCTCGGCGGGCATGCCGACGGCGATGCCGACCTCGGCCGCGTGGCACTGAAAGAGGCGGAGGAGGAGTCCGGCCTCGGCGGGCTCACCCTGGAGCCCGGACTCTTCGACCTCGACCGCCATTGGATTCCCGAGCGCGGCGACGTTCCCGCGCACTGGCATTACGACGTGCGCTTCGTCGTGCGTGCCGGCGACGACGAAGCCTTCGTCGTCAGCGAGGAGTCGCTGGACCTCGCCTGGCGCGTCATCGCGCAACTGCACGCGGATCCCGCGTCCGACGACTCCGTGCGCCGCATGTCGGCGAAGTGGCTCGCGCGCGACTAGACGCGCGGTTGCGCCCGGTTATTCGACGCGCTCGTCGTAGTCCGCGAGCACCGACATCGCGCGCGCGTCGTCCGCGTGCAGGTGCTTGAGCGCCGCGAGCCGCGCATCCGTGCCCGCGCACGCCGTGCGCAGGCCGTCGAGGATCTCACGTCGGCGCGCACGGTCGGCAGTCGAATCGGTTTCCGGCCACGGCTCGCCGCGGAAGTGGTCGCAGGCATCGCGGTCGTCCACGTAGGTGCGCACATCGTCCGGCAGGGCGCACCAGCCGTCGAACGGATCACGGCCGAGCGGCGGGGCGCAGGTCGTGGCTGGCGTCGACGTCGCGACGGGCGGCGGGGGCGCAGTGGCGCGTGGGGCGGTGCACGCGCAACCCGCGAGGGTCAGGACGAGCAGGGCGAGCGGGAGGCGCGGCATCGGGAACTCCGGAAACGGCGACGGCGCCCCGGTCGAGGCGCCGTCGTGGTGGACCGTCCGTGCGGGCGGGAGTTCCGCCGGGATCAGTCCGCGCGACCGGCGAACTCGCCGGTGGTTGTGTTCACCAGCACGCGCTCGCCGTTGCCGATGTACTCGGGGACCATGATCTCGAGGCCGGTCGACAGCTTGGCCGGCTTCGGGCGCTTGGTCGCGGTGCCGCCCTTGAGCTCCGGCGGCGTCTCGATGACTTCCATCGTCACCGTCTGCGGCAGCTGCAGGCCCACGGGCGCGTCGTCGATGATCTGGATGTAGCAGCCGGAGAGGTCCGGCACGATGTAGCCGGACATGTCGCCGACGTTGGACGCGTCGAGCGTGTAGGGCGTGTAGTCCTCGTCGTCGAGGAAGACGAAGGCGTCGCCGTCCATGTACGAGAACGTCGCCTGGCGACGCGCGAGGTCGACTTCGCGCAGGTCGTCGTCGCCGTCGAAGCTCGCATCGAGCTTGTTGCCGCCGGGCACGCTGTACATGGTGAAGCGGAAGCGCACGTTGCCGCCGCGGCCCTGCGGGCTGCTGCGCTCGATGTCGCGGATCTGGTATACGCCGCCGTTGTGTTCGACGACGTTGCCCTTCTTGATGTCGTAGGCCTTCATTGGAATTCCGTGCGTTGCGGGCCGGCACCGCCGACCGGGAAGGGCGTTTACTTCGGCGCGAGTCGCGTGGCGCCGTCGAGGCGGATCGTCTCGCCGTTGAGGTAGGTGTTGCCCAGGATGTAGGCCGCGAGGTCGGCGAACTCCTCGGGCTTGCCGAGGCGCGACGGGAACGGGATCGACGCGGCGAGCGACTGCTGTACCGACTCCGGCATGCCGTCGACCATCGGCGTCCAGAACACGCCGGGCGCGATCGTGAGCACGCGGATCCCGAAACGCGCGAGTTCGCGCGCCATCGGCAGCGTCATGCCGACCACGCCGCCCTTCGACGCCGAGTACGCGGCCTGGCCGATCTGGCCCTCGTACGCGGCGACCGACGCCGTATTGATGATCACGCCACGCTCGCCGTCGGCGCCGGCTTCGTTGTCCTGCATCCGGGCGGCGCAGGCCTTGGCGACGTTGAAGCTGCCGACGAGGTTGACCATCACCGTGGTCTGGAACTGTGCGAGCGGCATCGCGCCGTCCTTGCCGAGCACGCGGCCCGAGCCGAGGATGCCGGCGCAGTTCACGGCGACGTTGAGGCCGCCGAGGAATTCGGCCGCGGCGGCGACGTTGGCGACGACGTCCGCCTCGTTGGTCACGTCGGTGCGGAAGAAGCGCGCCTTGTCGGCGCCGAGCTCGGCGACCGCGGCCGCGCCCTTCTCCTCGTTGACGTCGAACAGGGCGACGCGTCCGTCGTCGCGGACGAGGCGCTGGGCGACGGCGAAGCCGAGGCCGGACACGCCGCCGGTGATGACGGCACGGGCGTTGGAGATCTGCATGGCGGTCCCTCGGACGGCGGAAAGGCGGCGATTCTACCGGGCGGGCGCCGTCGCAGCGGGCGCGTCGCCCGGCGCGCGGTAGACCACGCCGTCCTTCATCGACAGCACGGGGCGGGCGAGGGTCGCGATGTCGACGGTCGGATCGCCGTCGAACGCGGCGAGGTCGGCGCGCAGGCCCACGCGGATCGTGCCGATGCGCGCCTGCTGTCGCAGGATCCTCGCGGCCGTGGACGTGCATGCTCGCAGCGCGTCGACGGGCGCCATGCCGGCCTTCACCATCAGCACCGGCTCCCGCCAATTGTCGCCATGGCGGAAGACGCCGACGTCGCTGCCGCAGCCGATCGTCACGCCGGCCGCCATCGCCGTGCGGAAGGCCTTGAGCGATTCCTCGATCTTCGGCGTCGGCGCGGACCGGCCGGGCACGTACTTGTTGAAATACGTCTCGGTCGATTCGACCGCGGTCAACGTCGGCAGGTAGGCGACGCCGCGCTCGCGCATCAGCCGGAAGGTGGCCGCGCTGCCGCCGTAACCGTGCTCGACGGTGTCGACACCCGCCTCGACCGCCATGCGCATGCCCGCGTCGGTCGCCGCATGCGCCGCCACCGGGCGTCCGCTGCCGTGCGCGACATCGACCATCGCCTTCAGCTCGACCGGCATGAACGTCGGCTGCGGGCTGCCGTCGGCGCCGACGCGATAGTCGGCGTAGACCTTGATCCAGTCCGCGCCGCGACCGGCTTGTTCGCGCACCGCACGGATGCCTTCGTCGACGCCGCTGACTTCCTGTGCGCCGCCGGGCAGTTCCGCATCGGGCCGGAAGCCGCGCGGGCCCGGGCCGTAGCTCGACGTCGCGACGATCGCGCGGGTCGAGACGAACAGGCGCGGGCCGTCGACCAGTCCTTCGTCGATGGCGCGCTTCAGCGCCACGTCCGCATAACCCGCACCCTCGGTGCCGAGGTCGCGCAGCGTGGTGAAGCCGGCGCGCAGCGTGTCCCCGGCGAAGCGGGCGGCCTTGAGCGTGCGGTACGGCTCCGGCTCCTTGAGCACCTGGTCGTTCCAGGCGGCCTCGTCGTAAGGGTGCAGGAACAGGTGCGAATGCAGGTCGATCAGGCCCGGCGTCAGCGTGGCGCCCGGCAGGTCGATGCGGCGCGCGTCGGCGGGCGCCTCGACGGAGGCCGCGGGACCAACCGCCGCGACCGCGCCGTCGCGCACGAGCACCGACCAGCCCGCATGCGCGGGGCCGTCGCCGGTCCAGACGCGCGCGGGCGTGATCAGCAGCGTTTCGGCGGACACCGGCGTCGCCGCGAGCGACGCCATCGACAGCACCGCGCACAGCAGACGCTTCATGTCAGAGATCCTTGAGGTACCAGATATCGCAGCCGCCGTGCCCGGTCGCACCCATCGGCGTGTCGGTGCGACGGAAGCCGTTGCGCTCGTACAGACGCATCGCGGCGTCCATGCCCGTGAGCGTTTCGAGATAGCAGCGGTGGAAGCCGAAGCCGCGCGCGGCATCGAGCGAACGCGCCATCACGGCCGCGCCCGCACCGAGCCCACGGGCACGCGGCAGGAAGTACATCTTGCGCAACTCGCAGGTGTCGGCATCGCCGCCTTCCAGCGGTGCGACGCCGCCGCCGCCGACCACTTCGCCGTCCACCTCGACGACGAAGTAGGCGCTGCGCGGCGCGGAATAGGCCCGGTGCATCCAGTCGACTTCGGGATCGTTGATCGCGAAGCCCGAGCCACAGGCGCCGAATTCCGGCATCACCGTGCGGATGATGGAAGCCATGGCCGCGTCGTCGCGCGGCTCGATCGGGCGGAGGGTGTAGGCGGTCGTCATGCGGCGCTCCTCGCGCGGGTGACCTTGCTGGAGGTTTCGCGGCCGAGCAGGGCGGCCAGCCAGCGGCCCGTGTCGACCAGCGCGTCGAGGTCCACGCCGGTGGTCATGCCCATGCCGTGCAGCATGTAGACGACGTCCTCGCTGGCCACGTTGCCGCTGGCGCCCTTTGCGTAGGGGCAGCCGCCCGTGCCGGACACGGCCGAGTCGACGACGCGGATGCCATCCTCGACGCAGGCGAGGATGTTCGCCAGCGCCTGGCCGTAGGTGTCGTGGAAATGCACGGCGAGCGCTTCGAGCGGCACCTCGCCCGCGACCGCGCGCACCATCGCGCGTGCCCTCGCAGGCGTGCCGACGCCGATCGTGTCGCCGAGCGAGATTTCCTCGCAGCCCATCGCATGCAGCGCGCGGGCCACACGCACGACGTCCGCGACGTCGACCTCGCCCTGGTACGGGCAGCCGAGCACGGTCGAGACGTAGCCGCGCACGCGCACGTCGTCGGCTTTGGCGCGTTCCATGACCGGCGCGAAGCGCTCGAGCGATTCGTCGATCGAGGCATTGATGTTCTTGCGGTTGAACGCTTCGGACGCCGCGGTGAACACCGCGATGTGACGGACGCAGACCTCGCGCGCGCGCTCGTAGCCCTGCAGGTTCGGCACGAGCACGGGGTAGTCGACGCCGTCGCGACGCGCGATACCGCGGAACACGGCGGCGGCGTCGGCGAGCTGCGGCACCCACTTCGGGCTGACGAAGCTGGTGGCCTCGACGACCGGCAGGCCCGTCGCGGACAGCCGATCGATCAGCGCGATCTTGTCGGCGGTCGCGATGATCGCCTTCTCGTTCTGCAGGCCATCGCGCGGGCCGACCTCGACGATGCGGACGAGGTCGCTCACGACGCGGCCTCCAGGATCACCAGCGCCGCATCGGCTTCGACGAAGTCGCCCGTCGCACCGCGCACCTCGGCGACCACGCCGTCGCGCGGCGCCTTGAGGCTCAACTCCATCTTCATCGCCTCGATCACCATGAGTTCCTGCCCGGCGGTGACCGCATCGCCGGGCGTCACGCGCGCGAGCACGACGCGGCCGGGCATCGGCGCGACGACGCGATCGGCGCCGCTTTCGGCGCCGCCGTGTCGCGGATCGTGCAGCGGGGCATCGTGCAGGGCGAGGCGACGCGCGCCGTCGTGCACGCTCCACGCGCCGCCCGTGCGGCCGACGCGCACCGACAGCGCCTCGCCGTCGAGGCGAAGGCTCAGGCGTTCGCCCTCGAGGCGTACTCCGTCGACCGCATGGATGCGTCCCGCGTGCTCGATTCGATAGCGGCCGGAATGACCGCCGACGCGCAGCAGGAGGCGCTCGCCGCGGTGCAGGACCGCGATGCGCGACAGGGCGGGGCCGTCGATGCGCCAACCGTCGTGGTGGGCCCAGGGCGACGTCGGATCGCCGGACGCGGCATTGCAGCCGGCGGCGGCGCGTTCCGAAGCGACGAGTCGCGCGGTGACGGCCGCCAGCAACAGGCGCTCGTCGTCGGTGCCGGTCGCGGCAAGGAATTCGTCGAGATGACGGTCCAGGTAGCCGGTATCGATCGTGCCGTTCACCACGGCCGGGTGCCGCACGAGCCGCTCGAGGAACTCGACGTTCGACTTCGGCCCCGCGATTTCGCAGCGCGCCAGCGCGTCGCGCAGCCGCGCGAGCGCCTGCGGCCGGTCCGCGCCATGCACGATGAGCTT
>NZ_BAAGAB020000065.1:0-14867 GCF_047159895.1 Lysobacter xanthus | reverse complement strand
CGGCGAGCGCACGCGCCGCCTGCGCGATGTCCCAGCGGCCGCCGTAGCTCACGGCGATCACCAGGTCGAGGCGTTCGTTGCGGGCGGTCCGCGCCTCGGCCTGCGCCATGCGCGCCCGGATCGAGTCGGTGAAGCGGCTGCGGTCGCCGATGAAACGCACGCGGGCGCCGCGGCGGTCGAGCTCGTCCACCTCGCGCTCCAGGGCGCCGGTGAACAGCTTCATGAGGCCGCCGACTTCGTCCTGCGGGCGATCCCAGTTCTCGCTGGAGAAGGCGAACAGCGTCAACGCCCGCACGCCGCGCTCGAGGCAGAAGTCGATGCACAGGTTGACGGCGCGTGCCCCGGCGCGGTGGCCGATCAGCCGGGGCCGGCGGCGCTTCTGCGCCCAGCGGCCGTTGCCGTCCATGATGACGGCGATGTGGCGCGGGATGCGGGCGGAGTCGTTCGCGGTCACGGAAGGGTCGTCGGGCGGGCGGTGCGGGGGACCGCGCCGGCGCGTCCCGTGGCGTCGGTCACGGCGGTCAGACCGCCATGAGCTCCTGTTCCTTCGCGCGCACCACCTCGTCGACGTTCTTGATCGCCTCGTCGGTGAGCTTCTGGATGTCGCCTTCGGCGCGCGTCGCTTCGTCCTCGGTGACCTTCTTCTCCTTGAGGAGTTCCTTCACCTGGTGGTTCGCGTCGCGGCGGATGTTGCGGATCGCCACCTTCGCGTCCTCGCCGCCGGAATGCACCACCTTCGCGAGGTCCTTGCGGCGTTCCTCGGTGAGCGGCGGCAGGTTCAGTCGGATCACCATGCCGGCGGTGTTCGGCGTCAGGCCGAGGTCCGAGGCCAGGATCGCCTTTTCGACGGCGCTCACCATGGGCTTCTCCCACGGCGTGATGGTCAGCGAGCGGGCGTCGCTGACGGCCACGCTCGCGACCTGCGAGAGCGGGACCTGCGAGCCGTAGTAGTTGACCTGGATGTGGTCGACGATCGAGGTCGTCGCGCGTCCCGTGCGGATCTTGACGAGGTCGTGGCGGAACGCCTCGACGCTCTTGGCCATGCGCGCCTTGGTGTCGGTCTTGATCTCGTTGAGCATCGCGGGCTCCGTCTCGATTCTGCGGTCGGCCGCGGATTATAGGGCAGCCGCCGCCTGCGGCCGCTCAGTGGTGTGGCGCGCGATCATGCACGTCGTGGTCGCACAGGTCGCCGTGCTCGACCTGCAGCGTCGGATGGTTGATGCCGAAGCGGTGGTCGAGCGCATGGCTCACGCGGTCCAGGAAACCGTCGTGGTCGTCGCGGCCGGGGCGTACGAGGTGGGCGGTCATCGCGATCTCGCCTGCGCCGAGCGGCCAGATGTGCACGTGATGGACCGCGGTGACGCCGTCCTGGCCCGCGAGGAAGGCCTCGACCTCGCGACGGTCGAGGCCGCGCGGCACGGCGTCCATCGCGGCATTGAAGCTCTCCCGCAGCAGGCCGAAGGCACTGATCGCGACGACCAGGCTGACCAGCACCGCGGTCGCCGGATCGAGCCACGACCAGCCGAGCCTCCACATCCCGAGCCCCGCGGCGACCGCGGCGACCGAGACGCCGGCGTCCGCCATCAGGTGCAGGAACGCGGCGCGGCGATTGAGATCGTGGGCGTGCCCGGCATGCATGAGCGCGGCCGCGAGCAGGTTCACCACCACGCCGATCGCGGCGACCACCATCACCGGCAGCGCGGGGACCTGCGGCGGCGCGCTGAAGCGCTGGATCGCTTCCCAGACCAGCGCACCGGCGAATCCGACGAGCAGGAGCGCGTTGCCGAGCGGCGACAGCAGGGTCGCGCGCCGCCAGCCGTACGTGTGCCGGTCGGTCGGAGCGCGACGGGCGAGGCTCGCCGCGGCCCAGGCCAGCGCCAGGCCGGCCACGTCGCCCAGGTTGTGCAGGGCGTCCGACAGGAGCGCGAGCGAGTTCGTCGAAAAGCCGTACCAGCCCTCGACCGCCGTGTAGGCGAGGTTGAGCAGCGTGGCGATCGCGAACGCGCGCGTGGGGTGGGGTGTCGCCCCGTGGTGCGCGTGATGCCCGCCCATCCGGTCAGGCGGCGCGGACGAGGGTGCCGATCGGCTCGCCGCGCAGGATGCGCAGCAGCTGGCCGGGCTGGCTCATGTCGAAGACCCGGATCGGCAGCGAGGCGTCCCGGCACAGCGCGAACGCGGCGGTGTCCATGACCTGCAGGTCGCGACCGAGCACGTCGTCGTAGGACAGGCTGTCGAAACGCACCGCATCGGCGTGCTTCTTCGGGTCCTTGTCGTAAACGCCGTCGACCTTCGTCGCCTTGAGCAGCAGGTCGGCGCCGATCTCGATGGCCCGGAGCGCGGCACCCGAGTCGGTGGTGAAGAACGGATTGCCGGTGCCCGCCGCGCAGATCACGATCCGGCCCTTCTCGAGGTGGCGGACGGCCCGGCGCCGGATGTAGTCCTCGCAGACCTGGTTGATCTTCAGCGCGCTCATCACCCGGCAGCGGGTGCCGAGCTTCTCCAACGCGTCCTGCATCGCGAGCGCGTTGATGATCGTGGCCAGCATGCCCATGTGGTCGCCGGTCACCCGGTCCATGCCGGAGGCCGCCAGGCCCGCGCCGCGGAAGATGTTGCCGCCGCCGATCACCAGCGCCACTTCCGCGCCGGCCTGCTGGGCCTCGATCACCTCGTGCGCCAGCCGGCTGATCACCTTGGGGTCGATGCCGTAATCCTCCTCGCCCATCAGCGCCTCGCCCGACAGCTTGAGGAGGATTCGACGGTAGGCGAGGTCGGACATTCGGTGGACTCGGTGGCGACGGAGCGGTCGCGAATTCTACGCGGTCGGCCCTGCAACTGCCGATCCGGGCGGCAAGGGCGGTTTGTGCCGCAGTGCACAAAAAGTTCCACCCTGCCATTGGTAACGGTCCCGTTTATTCGTGACGGAAATCACGTTTTTAGCTAAACGCTCCGTTAACGGTTGACCCGACGGGTGGCCGGGCGACAGGGTCGTGACGTTCGCCCGGCGACGGGTGCGTCCCCCACTTACGGAGACCTACGTGAAGAGAAACCAGCAGATGCGCCGTGCCCTCCGCCGAAGCGCGCTCACCGTCGCCCTCGGCATGTGCTTCGCGTCGCCCGTCATGGCGCAGAACGCGGGCGGCAACGTCTTCGGCCAGGCCGCGGCCGGCTCCACCGTGGTGATCGAGAACCCCGAGACCGGCTTCCGCCGCGAAATCACCGTCAGCTCGGATGGCGCCTTCCGCGTCACCGCGCTGCAGCCCGGCAACTATCGCGTGACCGTGAAGGGTGCCGATGGCGGCACCACGTCGCGCGACGTCGTCGTCAACGCGGGCGTCGGCACGTCGATCAACCTCGTCGGCGCGAACTCCGGCGTCGATACGGGCGGCTCCCAGCAGCTCGACCGCGTGAGCGTCGTCGGTGCGCGGGCCGTGAACCCGATCGACGTCTCGTCGACGGAGTCGGTGACGATCCTCACCGCCCAGCAGATCGCGAAGATTCCGGTGCCGCGCGACACGACCAGCGTCGCGCTGCTCGCCCCCGGCACCGTCCGCGGCGATGCGGCCTTCGGCAACCTGGCCTCGTTCGGCGGTGCGTCCGTCGCCGAGAACCAGTACTACGTCAACGGCTTCAACATCACCAACTCGTTCCGCAGCCTGAACTTCTCTCAGGTGCCGTTCGAGGCGATCGCCGAGCAGCAGATCAAGACCGGCGGCTACGGCGCCGAGTTCGGCCGCTCGCTGGGCGGCGTCGTCAACCAGATCACGAAGCGCGGCACGAACGAGTTCCACGCCGGTGGCAACATCTTCATGAACCCCGAGGGGCTGCGCGCGCATCGCCGCGACGTCTACTACCGCGACGGCGGTCTGCGCGAGAACAATTCGCAGGACGAGACCTCCAGCTACACCGCGTCGGTCTGGGCGAGCGGCGCGCTGATCCAGGACAAGCTTTTCGCCTACGGCCTCGTGCAGTACGGCCAGACGGAATCGGATACGTTCGGCAGCGTGCTGTCGAGGACGAACACCGGGGCGAAGACGAAGGCGCCGTCCTACCTCCTCAAGCTCGACTGGAACCTCAACGACTCCAACCTGCTCGAGTTCACGGCGTTCTCCGACAAGCGCGACTTCACGACGCGCGTCTACGAGAATGCGCTGGGCGCGCTCGAGCGCGGTGCACTCGTCGGTACCGACTTCTCCGAGCAGGGCGGCGACAATTACGTGCTGCGCTACACGGGCTACCTGTCGGACAATTTCACGCTGTCGGCGCTCTACGGCCACGGTGAGTTCTCCCGCAGCCAGCGCCTGCGTACGGCGGCCGGTGTCGACGTCCGCTACGGCGGCGATCTGAACAACCCGGCCACGGGTTGCCCCGTCGTCGTCGACGCGCGCTCGGCCGCGCGCCAGGCGATCACCGGCGTCTACGCCAGCTCCTGCAACATCAGCGGCGGTGCGATCGATCGCGAAGACTCGAAGGACGAGCGCGACCAGTTCCGCATCGATGCCGACTGGACGCTCGGCAGCCACCAGCTGCGCTTCGGCATCGACGTGGACGACTACACGTCCATTGCCGGTACCTCGCTCGAAGGCGGTCGCCAGTGGCGCTATTCGACCAGCGGCGGGCGGGACATCGTCCGCGAGCGCGTGATCAACCAGGGCGCGACCGTCGAGGTCAAGCAGCGCGCGTTCTACGTGCAGGACAACTGGAACATCACGGACAACTTCATCGCCTACCTCGGTGGTCGCTGGGATACGTTCGAGAACCTCAACGGCGATGGCGACAAGTACGTCGACATCAAGAACCAGTTCGGCCCGCGCCTCGGCTTCTCGTGGGACGTGAATGGCGACTCGTCGTTCAAGGTCTACGGCAACGCCGGCCGCTATGCGCTGCCGCTCACCCCGAGCGTCGCCGTCCGTGGCGCCAGCGCCTCGCTGTTCACCCAGCAGACGTTCTTCTTCACCGGTGTCGACCCGGTGACGGGCGCGCCGATCGGCCTGACCCCGCGTACGTCGCGCATCTTCGTCAACGGCGAGTTCGGCGACGCGAAGAACCCGGCGACCATCGCGACCAACAACCTCAAGCCGATGTACCAGGACGAGTACATCCTGGGCTTCCAGAAGGCGATGAACTCGCACATCAACATCGGTGCGCGCGGCATCTATCGCGATCTGAAGACCGCGATCGACGACAACTGCGACTACACCGCGGTGCTCGAGTCGGCCGGCTTCACGCAGGACACGAACGGTGCGTGGGTGCGCGGCGGCCGCGAGGCCGTGCTGCCGAACGCGGGCTTCCCGTACTGCCGCATGTTCAACCCCGGCCAGGATGCGACCGTCCTCACCGACTTCTTCGATGACGGCAACCTCGAGACGACGACCATTCCGGGCGACCGTCTGAGCCCGAAGGCCCGCCGCACGTACAAGGCCCTGGAGCTCTTCAGCGACATCACCTACGACAAGCTCTTCATCCAGGCGTCCTACACCTGGGCGCAGAGCAAGGGCAACACCGAAGGCGGCGTGAAGTCCGACATCGGCCAGGCCGACACGAGCGTCACGCAGGACTTCGACTACAAGGAACTGACGGTCGACACCTACGGCTTCCTGCCGAACGATCGCCGCCACAGCCTCAAGGTCTTCGGCAACTACGAGTTCAACGACGAGTGGTCGATGGGCGCGAACCTGCTGGTGCAGTCCGGCCGTCCGGTCAACTGTTTCGGCACGCTCGACCTCAACCCGGCGCTGCCGACGACGAATCCGGTTACCGGTGCGGTCATCACGAACTTCACGCCGCATCCGTACGGCTCGTCGTTCATGCGCTGTGCGACGAATCCGGATCCGGCGATCGGCGGCACCGACGACGCGACCGTGGTGCGCGCACCGCGTGGCACGCAGGGTCGCCTGCCGTGGACCAATAGCCTCGACCTGAACTTCGCCTACCGTCCGGCGTTCGTGAAGGGTCTGCAGTTCAAGGTGGACGTGTTCAACGTCTTCAACCACCAGAAGGTGACGAGCATGAGCGAGGTCCAGCAGGACGCCTCGAGCGGCCAGGTGCTCCGCACCTACCGTCTGCCGACGTCCTTCCAGGCACCGCGTGCGGTCCGCTTCATGGTCCAGTACGACTTCTGATCTCTCGACCCGTGAGTCTTTGCGGCCGCCGCGAGGCGGCCGCATTTTTTTTAGCGATAGGATGCGTGCGGGAGAGACGCGCATGAACCTCGAGCGCCAGTGGCGACGCATCCACGACTATCGGGCGGCCGGCAATGTCGAGGCCGCGCGGGTCGCGTGCCTGGCGCTCGTGGGGTCCGGCCGGGACGGCGTGGACGCCTGGCGCGTGCTCGCCGAGCTCGAAACGGCGCGTGGGCGGTATCGCGCCGCGCACGCGGCCGCAGTTTCGGCGGCGGATGCCGCGAGCGCGACCGGATGGGGGTCGCGTCTCTCGATGCTGACGCTGTCGCTGCTGCGGTTCGATGAACTCGCCCGGGCTCGCCGCCTGATCCTCGAAGCCGACTGGAACTCGCCCGACGTACTTCGGCAGGCACCGGTGCTGGCGCAGCATCTCGACGTGGTGGGCGACCACGCGTCGGTGCGCGACGTCTGTTCCCGTGTCCGCACGCGTCTCGCGCCGGATGCTCGCCTCGAATACGTCGACGGGCTGGCCGCGCGCAACCTCGGGGACGGCGACGCAGCGAGTGTGCTGTTCGAGCGCGCCGTCGCCATCGATCCGCACTTCGCGCCGGCCCACTGGTCACTCGCCTACCACGCGCCGCTCGGGCTGGCCCGGCTCCCCAGGCTTGAGGCGGCCCATGCGTCGACGGCGCCCGGGTCACCGGCCGCGGCCGACCTCGCGTACGCGCTCTATCGCGAGAACGAAGCCGCGGGCCGTTTCGACGACGCGTGGACGTGGCTCGCCGGTGGCGCGGGCGCGAAGGCCATGGAGGCACGTTCGGTTCGCTGGCGCGGCCATACTGGAATCCGGGAGCCGGCGCCCATGGCGCCGCCGACGACGACGGCGCGCATCGTATTCATCGTGGGCCTGCCCCGGAGCGGCACCACGGTGCTCGAACGCATTCTCGGCAACCATTCGCGGGTGCATGCGGCCGGCGAACTCAACGCGTTCCATGCCGCACTGTGCGAGGTCTCGGATACGTTCCTTCCGTCACCCGCGACCACGCGTGCGGTTCCGGACGTGGGCGGCGCGGATGATGTCGGCGGGCTCTATCGAGCCGCAATTGCGACCCGCACCGCCGGAGGGCGGATCGTCGTCGACAAGAACCCCGCGAATTTCCTGTATGCCTCGCTCGTCGCGCGCGCGCTGCCGGAAGCCCGCATCCTGTGCCTGCGGCGCGCGCCGATGGATGCCTGTTTCTCCAACCTGCGGGAGCTCTTCGAAGGCGATGCCTACGGCTACAGCTACGACCTCGACGCGCTGGCCGACCAGTACGCCTGGTTCGAGTCCGCACGTGGGACATTCGAACGCGCGATGCCTGGTCGATTCATGAGCGTCCACTACGAGGCGCTGGTCGCGGACCCGCGGCGCGAAGCCGAACGGATTCTCGGTTTCTGCGGGCTCGATTACGAGGAAGGCTGCGAGCGAATCGAGCGCAACGCGACGCCCGTGTCCACGGCGAGCAGCTCACAGGTCCGCGAGCCGATCCACGCGCGCGGTGTCGGCGCATGGACGCGCTATCGGTCCTCGTTGGAGCCACTGCACGATCGCCTCGTCGAGCATGGAATCGAACCGTGACGACCATCGACCGCGGTGAATTGCGGCGGCAGGCCGAAGCGCGCGCGGAGGTCCGGGACTGGATGGGCGCCATCGCCGCGTTCGAGCAACTGCACGGGGAGAGCCCCGGCGATGCCGATGTGCTGCTCCAGCTGTCCTACATGCATTCGCTCGCCGGTCACTACCGGATGGCAAACGAATGCGCGACGCGCGCCGACGCGCTTCGTCCGCGTGCGCCGGCGGTGGTCAAGGAGTTGATCGCGCGGCTGCGGACGTTCAACGAGGGCCGGGCGCTTCTCGATTGCGTCGCCCGGCTGCCGCCCCTGCGGCAGGTAGAAATTCCGGTGTTGCTCGCGTTCGCCGCGCAGCTGAGCTACCTCAACCTGGCCGACCGCGCGCTGGTCTTCCTCGATGAGGCACGCCGGGCCGATCCCGACTATCCGCCGACGTTGCTGTCGCGTGCGCAGGTGCTGACCTACCTCGGCCGTTTCGACGAAGCGCGCGCGGACCTCGATCGCTGCGAGCGCCGTGTCGGTGGGCTTCCCAAGCTGTTCTGGCTGCGGGCGAACCTCGGGGGGCCGGGCGACGCGAAGCGTGCGCAGGCGATGGTCGATGCGCTCAATCGGACGAACCGAACCGCCGAGGACGTCGCGCTGCTCGGGTTCGCGCTGCATTCCGAACTCGACCGGCTCGGCCGCCACGCGGAGGCGTGGCAGGCGCTGGAACTGGGTTGCCGCGCCAAGCGTGCAACGCTCGATTACCGTGCGCCCGATACGGAGCACCTGGTCGAGGCTTTGATCGCGAGCGTGCCGACGGCGTTGCCGGTTCCGGCCGGGAGCGCCGGAGCACGAGTGCCCGTCTTCATCGTCGGCATGCATCGCTCGGGTACGACGCTGCTCGAACAGCTGCTCGCCGCGCACCCCGACGTGCAGGGGGTCGGCGAACTCTACGACTTCACCAGCGCCATGCGCTGGGCCACCGACCACCACTGTCGCGGCGTGATCGACGGCACCGTGGTGGAGCGCGCTGCCGGCATCGACTTCGCCGCGGTGGGCGCGCGCTACCTCGAACGCATCGACTGGCGCCTCGGCGCAGGCCGCTTCTTCACCGACAAGCTGCCGTCGAACTTCCTCAATGCGGGATTCATCGCCCGCGCGCTTCCGCAGGCGAAAATCCTGCACATGGTGCGCGACCCGGTGGAGACCGGGTTCTCCAACCTGCGCGAACTGTTCTCGGACGCCAATCCGTATTCCTACGACCTCGGCGAGCTCGCGCATTTCACGCAGCAGTACCGTCGGCTCATGGCGCACTGGCACCGCGTGCTGCCCGGCCGGATCCTCGATGTGGACTACGGCCGGCTCACGCGCGAGCCCGAGGCGGTGCTCCGCGAGGTCAGTGCGTTCTGCGGCTTCGATTTCCAGTCCGCGATGCTCGATACAGGCAAGGCGCGACGAGGCGTCGCCACGGCCAGCGCGGTGCAGGTGCGGCAGGGCATCCAGGCACGCGACGTCCCGAAGTGGGCTCCGTACGCCACGCAGCTCGCGCCGCTGATCCGGGCGGTCGGGCAGGGTGCCTGAAACGGAAAAGGCCGCGATCGCTCGCGGCCTTTCCGTGCAACCTGGAGCGATGGATCAGGCCAGGCCGGCCTGCTTCATCACTTCGGCGGCGAAGTCGTCCGTCTGCTTTTCGATGCCTTCGCCGACGGCGAGGCGCACGAAGTTGACGACTTCCGCGCCGGCGGCCTTCAGCGCCTGCTCGACCGACTGGTCGGTGTTGAGGACATACGACTGGCCGGTGAGGCACATCTCGTTGATGGTCTTGTTGACCTTGCCCGAGATCATCTTCTCGAGGATCTCCTGCGGCTTGCCGGTGTCCTTGACCTGCGCGAGCGCGATCTCGGTTTCCTTCGCCTTGAACTCCGCCGGGACGTGGGCCGGCGAGATGTACGGCGGGTTCATCGCGGCGACGTGCATGGCGAGGCCGCGCGCGAGCTCCGCGTTACCGCCCTTGAGCTCGACGATCACGCCGATGCGGCCGCCGTGGACATAGGCGGCGAGCGTGTTGGCGCTGTCGATGCGCGCGAGACGGCGGATCTGCACGTTCTCGCCGACCTTGGAAATGACCGCGGCGCGCGTCTCTTCGAGCGTCTCGCCCGACGGGAGCTTGGTCGCCTTCAGCGCCTCGACGTCCGACGCGGCGAGCGCGGCCTGGCCGACGGTCTCGACGAAGCCGAGGAAGTTGGCGTCCTTGGCGACGAAGTCCGTCTCCGAGTTCACTTCGACCAGCACGGCCGCGCCGTCGCCCTGCGCCGCGACGATCTTGCCTTCGGCGGCGATGCGGCTCGCCTTCTTGTCGGCCTTCGCGAGGCCGGTCTTGCGCAGCCAGTCGGCCGCCGCCTCGATGTCGCCGTTGTTCTCGGTGAGCGCCTTCTTGCACTCCATCATGCCGGCGCCGGTGCGCTCGCGCAGTTCCTTCACCAGGGAAGCAGTGATCTCTGCCATGGACGTAAGCCTCGATTCGTGTGGGGAGCCCGCGATGCGGGGTCGCGCGCCGCGGTGCCCGGACGGGCGGCGGTCACGCGGGAAACGGGGAGCGGGGCAGCACGCGATGCGGCTGCCCCGTCCGGTGTCGCTTACTCGGCGGCCGGAGCCGGCGCGTCGGCCTTGCGCGGCGCAGCCTTCTTGGCGGGCGCGCGACGCGGACCCTTGCGGTCGTCCTTGTCGCCACCCTCGGCGCCTTCGGCGGCGGCGAAGTCTTCCTCGCGGACCGACGCGGCCTGCGGCGCGGCGGCCTTGCCTTCCAGCACGGCTTCGGCGGCGGCGCGGGCGTACAGCTGCACGGCGCGGATGGCGTCGTCGTTGCCCGGGATCGCGTAGTCGACCAGTTCCGGGTCGTAGTTGGTGTCGACGACGGCAACGACCGGGATGCCGAGCTTCTTGGCTTCCTTGATCGCGATGTCCTCATGGCCGATGTCGATCACGAAGATCGCGTCGGGCAGGCGGTTCATCTCCTTGATGCCGCCCAGCGACGACAACAGCTTCTCGCGCTCGCGGCGCAGCTGCAGCACTTCGTGCTTGACGAGCTTCTGGAACGTGCCGTCGGTCTCGGCGGCTTCCAGCTCCTTGAGGCGCTGCACCGACTGCTTGACCGTGCGGAAGTTGGTCAGCGTGCCGCCCAGCCAACGCTGGTTCATGTACGGCATGCCGCACAGCTCGGCCGCTTCCTTGATCGACTCGCGCGCGGAGCGCTTGGTGCCGAGGAAGAGGATGACGCCGCGCTTCTGCGCCACGCCCGACAGGAAGTTCATCGCGTCGTTGAAGAGCGGAACCGTCTTCTCGAGGTTGATGATGTGGATCTTGCCGCGGGCGCCGAAGATGTACGGGCCCATCTTGGGGTTCCAGTAGCGGGTCTGGTGGCCGAAATGGACGCCGGCCTCCAGCATCTGGCGCATGGTGATCTGGGGCATTGCAGTGACTCCAGGCAGTGGAACCCGGCCGCGGGAAAGGGGCGGCCACCCGCGCGAGGCGGGCGAGGATTCCGGGGTTGGGCCTCCCTGCCGCGTCCGATGTCCGAACCCCTTTCGGGGCACCCCGGCATCGACGGTGGCGACAGGTGTGTATTCGCCCGGGAACCGCGGCTGGCGGTGCCCTGCGCCCGGCGTGGGCGGCCCGCGGTGGTCTGCGGAGCCCCGGAATTGTAGGCGGGACGGGCACTTGGGGCAACCGGCGGTTCCTGTGGGCCACTTCGCGGCGGTTCCCGGCTGCCGGTCGTCGTCGCGGGCGTCGATGCGGCGCGCGCGCCGGCGTCCCTCGACGCCGTGGTTCCCAGCGTTCCGCCGCCGTCGCGTCGAGCCCGACGGGCCCCGCACGTACAATGGCCGGATGCCGATTTCCCTCAAGACCCCCGAAGACATCGAGAAGATGCGCGTCGCCGGCCGCCTGGCCGCCGAGGTGCTCCAGGTCGTCGCCCCGTACGTCAAGCCGGGCGTGACCACCGAAGAGCTCGATCGCATCTGCCACGACCACATCGTCAAGGTGCAGGGTGCGATCCCCGCCAACGTCGGCTACAAGGGCTTCCCGAAAACCGTCTGCACGTCGGTCAACAACGTGATCTGCCACGGCATTCCGAGCGTCGGCAAGGTCCTGAAGGACGGCGACATCGTCAACATCGACGTCACCGTGATCAAGGACGGCTGGCACGGCGACACCAGCCGCATGTACTTCGTCGGCACGCCATCGGTGATGGCGAAGCGGCTGGTGGAGGTGACGCGCGAGGCCATGTTCCGCGGCATCCGCACGGTCAGGCCGGGGGCGACGCTCGGCGACATCGGCGCCGCGATCCAGGCGTACGCCGAGGGCGAGCGCTTCAGTGTCGTGCGCGAGTACTGCGGCCACGGCATCGGGCGCATCTACCACGAGGACCCGCAGGTGCTGCACTACGGGCGCGCCGGCGACGGCCTCGTGCTGAAGCCCGGCATGACCTTCACGATTGAGCCGATGATCAACGAGGGCACGCGCCACACGAAGGTGCTGCCCGACGGCTGGACCGTCGTCACCAAGGACCGCAAGCTCTCCGCCCAGTGGGAGCACACGGTCGCGGTGACGGACGACGGCGTCGAGATCCTCACGCGCGTCCCGGGCGACGACAACGACCTATGAGCGACGCCGCGGCCGACGCCGCCGCGTGGCCCGTTTCCGCCGACGCTAACGACGTCGCCTGGATCGCCGCCGCCCGGGCGCGCCTGGCCGCGCTGTCCACGGCATTGGCCGATGCCTTCGACGCCGGCGGTGCCGAGGTCGACGCCCGCCCGCTGCTGGCGCGTCGGGCGGCAGGCGTCGACGAAGTCGTTCGCTCCGCGTGGTCGCGTGCCGTTTCCGGCACGCCGGGCGACGGCGATGGGACGCCCGCGCTGCTCGCCGTCGGCGGCTACGGCCGCGCCGAACTCTATCCGCAGTCGGACGTCGACCTGCTGGTGCTGCTCGACGACGCCGCGCAGCCCGCGCTCGCGCCTGCGATCGCACGCTTCGTCGCACTGCTGTGGGATGCGGGGCTGCCCGCGGGCCATGCGGTGCGATCGGCGACGCAGTGCACGGCCGCGTCGATCGACGACATCACGGTGCTGACGGCCATGCTCGAGGCACGCGGACTGTCGGCGACGCCCGATGCACTCGCGCGGCTGGAGTCAGCGGTCGACGAATCGCGCGCGTGGCCGCCGGCCGCCTTCTTCGAGGCCAAGCGCCGCGAACTGCGTGCCCGTCACGCGCGCTTCGGGGATACCGCGGACAACCTCGAGCCCAACCTGAAGGAAGGGCCGGGCGGCCTGCGCGACCTGCAGACGCTGCGCTGGATGGCCCTGCGCGTGCTGCGCACGGGTGACTTCGCATCGCTGATCACGCTCGGGCAGCTCGGCGCCGACGAGCATGCGACGCTGGAGCGGCAGCACGGCGTGCTCGCGCGCCTGCGCTTCGGCCTTCACCTCGTGGCGTCGCGTCGCGAGGAGCGGCTGCGCTTCGACTACCAGAAGGTGCTCGCCGCGCGCCTCGGCCATGTCGACCGCCCCGGCGCGCTCGCGGTCGAGCAGATGATGCAGACGTTCTACCGGGCGGCCAGCCTGGTGCAACGCATCGGCGAACGCCTGCTGCAGCGGTTCGAGGAACAGCTCGAAGGCGAGGGTGAGTCGGTCGCGCTGGTGGATGGTTTCGAACTGCGTCGAGGCTACCTGGCGGCCGCGTCCGTGGCGTGGCCGCGCGACGCGGGCGACGTCTTCGCCCTGTTCGCGGCCTGGGCGGCGCGCCCCGAAGGCGATGCCGTCGGCGAGGTCCGCGGCCTGCATTCGCACACGGCGCGTGCGCTGGCGGAATTCCTCGAATGCCTGCCGTCGTTCGACGCGTCGACACCCGCCGAGCGGGACGCCTTCATGGCGCTGCTGCGGGGCCCGCAGGCGGTGCAGACGCTCACGCGGATGGCGCGGCTCGGCGTTCTCGGGCGCTGGATCCCGGCGTTCGCGAACGTCTCCGGACGCATGCAGTTCGACCTGTTCCACGTCTACACGGTCGACCAGCACACACTCGCCGTGCTCGCCAACGTCGCCGCGTTCGAGCGCGGCGACGACGAACGCTTCTCCCTCGCGCACGAGGTGATTCCGCGCCTGCGCAAACCGGAATTGCTGCTGCTTGCCGCGCTCTTCCACGACATCGCGAAGGGCCGCGGTGGCGATCATTCCGAACTCGGTGCGGTCGACGCACGTGCCTTCTGCATCACGGTCGGCCTTCCGGCCGGCGATGCGGGGATCGTCGAGTGGCTCGTCGCGAACCACCTGCTGATGTCGGTGACCGCCCAGAAGCAGGACATCGCCGACCCCGAAGTCATTCATCGCTTCGCCACGCGCGTCGGCGACCGCGACCGGCTGGAACTGCTCTACCTGCTGACGTGCGCCGACATCGCCGGCACGTCGCCCAAGTTGTGGAACGCGTGGAAGGACCGGCTGCTCGCCGACCTCTACACGTCGACGCGCCTCGCACTTCGGCGGGGCCTCGAGCATCCGCTGGTGGGCGACGAGCGCGCCGCCGAGACCGCTGCCTCGGCGGCGGCGGTGCTGCGTGATGCGGGTATCGACGAGGCGTCGATCGCGCATGTGTTCGCCCGCATGCCGGCGGTCGGCTTCCAGCGCGCGCGGCCCGACCAGGTGGCGTGGCAGGCGCGCACGTTGCTGGGGCTGGACGCGGGCGGCGGCTGCGTCGCGGTGCGGCCGCTGGCGGATGCGGGCGCGCTCGAAGTCTTCGTGCATTCGCCGGACCGCGACGGACTGTTCGCGGCGATCGTGATCACGCTCGACCGGCTCGGCCTCGCGATCGCACAGGCCCGCGTGCTCGACGGCCCGGACGGCCGTGTCTTCGACAGTTTCGAGGTCGTGCCGGCCGACCCCCGCCTGCAGCCGGACGCCGCGGACGTCGCACGGCGCCTCGACGAGGTCCTCGCAGGCCCGCTCGACGCGCTGCGGCCCACCCGGCGCACGCAGCCGCGCCACCTGCGGCATTTCCGCATCGCGCCGCAGGTGGGCTTCGATCGCCTCGAGCGCATCCGGCGCGACTGCGAACGCGGCGGCGCCGACGAGTTGCAGCGCCAAGCCTGCGAGCTGCGGCAGCGAGCGC
>NZ_BAAGAB020000064.1:0-14934 GCF_047159895.1 Lysobacter xanthus | reverse complement strand
AGTTCCGCGCCACCGCGGCCTTCGGGCATTCAAGGCCGATCTCGGCCATCGCGACACGGAACAGCTCGCGGTCCTCGTGTATTCGAGCATCACCGTGCGATCGCCCACGCCGATCGCCAGCGCGCCGCCGGAGCCGCCTTCGCCGATCACCGTGCAGACGACGGGAATGCGCAGCTCCGCCATCTCCATCAGGTTGCGCGCGATCGCTTCGGACTGCCCGCGTTCCTCGGCGCCCACGCCCGGATAGGCGCCCGGCGTGTCGATGAAGGTGAGCAGCGGAATGCCGAAGCGCTCGGCCATCTTCATCAGGCGCAGCGCCTTGCGGTAACCCTCGGGGCGCGGCATGCCGAAGTTGCGGCGGATCTTGCTCTTGGTGTCGCGGCCCTTCTGGTGGCCGATGATCATCACGCTGCGGCCGTCGATGCGGCCGAGGCCGCCCACGATCGCGGCGTCGTCGGAATACGCGCGGTCGCCGTGCAGCTCGTGGAACTCGTCGCACATCGCCTCGATGTAATCGAGCGTGTAGGGGCGCTGCGGATGGCGCGCCATCTGCGAGACCTGCCACGGGCTGAGGTCGCGGAAGATCTGCGCGGTGCGCTTGCGGACCTTGTCGCGCAGGGCCCGGATCTCGGGGTCCGCGCCGAGTGAACTGCCGTCGCTAGCGTGGCGCAGTTCGGCGATCTTCGCTTCAAGATCGGCGATGGGCTGCTCGAAATCGAGGTAGTTCGGGTTCATGCACGGCCGGCGGGGTGAAAGGCGGGCAGTGTAGCCGCGCGGGGTCGGCATACGCACCCGTCCGCTGGGATGGGCGGGGCGGCTCAGTGCGCCCAGGGCTTGCCGAGGGCGAGCTTTACGGTCAGGACGCCCGGCACGGCGCGAAGCTGGCCGACGAGGTCGGCGCTCACGCGGACGCCGTTCGCGCCTTCGAGGTCGACCATGCCGTGCGTGCCGTCCAGCAGCAGGTGCAGGCGGAGCGCGGTCGGACCCGGCCGGTGCGCGGCCAGGAGCGCCTCGACGCGTTGCAGCGTGCCGGGCAGGCGCAGGTCGAGCCGCACCGAGACCCGCTGCGCATGGCGGCTGCAGACCTGCGCGAACTCCCAGCAGCGCTGGGCCTTGAGCGCGAAGCCGCCGGAGAACGCGTCCTCGCGCAGGCCGCCCTGCACGACGAGAAGACGGTCGCGGCCGATCAGCGAGGCGTGCTCGGCGTAGGTCTCGGCGAAGAAGGCGCATTCGAGACGGCCGCGCCCGTCCTCGATCTGCACGAAGACCTGCGAGTCGCCCTTCTTGCGGAAGCCCACGACCAGGCCGGCGACGGTGGTTTCCATCTCCGGCCGCCAGCCGCCGCGACCGCCCGTATCGGGGCGGGACGCCCAGATGCGCTCGAGGTCGCCGAGGTGGAAGCCGACGAGGCCGTGCACGTCCTCGCGATACGGGTCGAACGGATGGCCGCTGAGGTAATGGCCGAGTGTCTCGCGCTCGTGCTCGAGCAACTTGCCGATCGGCCATTCCTCCGACTGCGGCAGGTCCAGGTGCAGCGCCGGGGCCGCGGTGTCGAAGCCACCGAACAGCGACGCCTGGCCGGCCGCGATCTCCTTCGAGCGCTGGTCCGTGGCGCGCAGCACTTCCGGGATCTGCAAAAACAAGCTTGCGCGGTTGCGCCCGAGGCGGTCGAGCGCGCCGGCCTGTGCGAGCGCTTCGAGCGCGCGGCGGTTGAGCTTGCCGTCGTCGACGCGCTGGCAGAGGTCGAGCAGGTCGGTGAACGCGCCGGCGCGCCGCGCCTCGCAGATCGATTCGCAGACGCCGCGACCCACGCCCTTCACCGCGCCCAGGCCGTAGCGGATGGTGTCCGGCGACGTGGCGCAGAACATGTAGGCCGATTCGTTGACGTCCGGCGGCAGCACGGTGAGGCCGATCGCGCGCGCCTCGTCCAGGAAGCCGGTGACCTTGTCGGTGTTGTCCATGTCCGACGACAGCACGGCCGCCATGAACTCGGCGGGGTAGTGCGCCTTCAGCCACGCGGTCTGGTACGAGACGAGCGCGTACGCCGCGGCGTGCGACTTGTTGAAGCCGTAGCCGGCGAACTTTTCGAGCAGGTCGAAGATCGGCCCGGAGACGTTCGGATCGATGCCGTGGTGCTCCTTCGCACCGGCTTCGAACTTCACCCGCTCCTTCGCCATCTCCTCGGGCTTCTTCTTGCCCATCGCGCGGCGCAGCAGGTCGGCGCCACCCAGCGAGTAGCCGCCCAGGATCTGCGCGGTCTGCATGACCTGCTCCTGGTAGACCACGATGCCGTACGTCGGCGCCAGGATCGGCCCCAGCAGCGGATGCGGGTACTGCACCTCCTGCCGGCCGTGCTTGCGCTCGATGAAGTCCGGGATCAGGTCCATCGGGCCCGGCCGGTACAGCGAGACGAGCGCGATGAGGTCGTCGAAACGGTCGGGCTGCGCGCGCTTGAGCAGCTCGCGCATGCCGCGCGATTCGAACTGGAACACCGCGACCGTGTCGCCGCGCGCGAACACCTCGTAGGCCTTCGCGTCGTCGAGCGGCAGCGTCGTGATGTCGAGCGGCTCGCCGCCCTCCCGTGCGCGCCGCACGTTGATCGCCTTCACCGCCCAGTCGATGATCGTGAGCGTGCGCAGGCCGAGGAAGTCGAACTTGACGAGGCCCACAGCCTCGACGTCGTCCTTGTCGAACTGCGTCACTGGGTTACGGCCGCGGCCCTGCTCGTCGTGTTCGGCGAACAGCGGGCAGAAATCGCTCAGCGGCGAGGGCGCGATCACCACGCCGCCCGCGTGCTTGCCGGCGTTGCGGGTCAGGTCCTCGAGCTGCAGCGCGAGGTCCATGAGGTCGCGGACGTCGTCCTCCGCGTTGTAGCGCGTGATGATCTCGCCGATCGCGCGATCCGGATCCTTCTTCGCGCGGTCGCTGCGGCCCAGCACGTCGTCGAGCGAGAGCGGATCGGCCGGGATCAGCGGGATCAGCTTGGAAATGCCGTCGACGAAGCCGTAGCCGTGGCCGAGCACGCGACCGCAGTCGCGCACCACTGCCTTCGCCGACATCGTGCCGTAGGTGATGATCTGGCTGACGCGGTCGCGGCCGTACTTGCGCGCGACGTAGTCGATGACCTCGTCGCGGCGATCCATGCAGAAGTCGATGTCGAAATCGGGCATCGACACGCGTTCGGGATTGAGGAAGCGCTCGAACAGCAGGTCGTAGGGCAGGGGATCGAGGTCCGTGATGCCCAGCGCCCACGCGACGAGCGAACCCGCGCCCGAGCCGCGACCCGGGCCGACGGGAATGCCCTGCTGCTTACCCCAGTTGATGAAGTCCGCGACGATCAGGAAGTAGCCGGGGAACCCCATCTTGATGATGACGTCGAGCTCGGTCTCCAGGCGCGAGGTGTAGTCCTCGAGCGTTCGTCCGTCCGACGGCGGCACCTTGTCCAGGCGCTTGGCGAGGCCCTCGCGCGCGGTGCCGCGGAGCCAGGATTCAATCGTGTGCTCGCTCGGCACCGGAAACGCGGGCAGCGCGTATTCGCCGAGCTTCATCTCGACGTTGCAGCGCAGCGCCAGCGCATGCGCATTGTCGATCGCGTCGGGCACGTCCGCGAACAGCGCGTCCATTTCCTCGCAGGTGCGCAAGTACTGCTCGGGGCCGTATTCGCGCGGGCGCTTCGGGTCGTCGAGCACGCGGCCCGTCGCGATGCAGACGCGCGCCTCGTGCGCCTCGTAACCGCTCTCGTCGAGGAAGCGGACGTCGTTGGTCGCGACGACCGGGATGTCGCGCAGTGACGAGGCATGGAGCGCGAACGAATTGAAGGCGTCCTCGCCCTTGCGGCCGGTGCGGGTCAACTCGAGGTGCAGGCGCTCGCCGAGCGTCTCCTTCCAGTCGACCAGCCAGGCTTCCGCGAGGTCGTGCCGCCCGCCGCCCGCGAGCTGCGCGGCGAGGCTGTCGCGGCCGGCGAGCGCGAACAGGCCGCCATTGTCGTCGCGCAGCCAGTCGGGCCGCAGGGCGACGCCGTCGTTGCGATGGCCTTCCATCCACATTCGCGTCAGCAGGCGCGACAGCGTGAGGTAGCCCTGCCGGTCGCGGCAGAGCAGCGTCATCCGCGACGGCGCCTCGTTGCCGTCGGCGAGCGCGACGTCCGCGCCGAGGATCGGCTTGATGCCCGCGCCTTCGCAGGCCTTGTAGAACTTCACCGCCGCGAACAGGTTGTTGATGTCGGTGAGCGCGACGGCTGGCTGGCCGAGCTCGACCGAGCGCTTCACCAGCTCGCCGATGCGGATCGTCGAGTCGGCGAGCGAGTACTCGCTGTGCAGGTGGAGATGGACGAAGCGGGACGTCATGCGGTCGGGTCGGGCCGGATTCGCGGCTCGGCGCGGCGGCCCTGAAGCCTATCAGCCGGCCGTCTCAAGGTCAGGACTTGACGCCACCTCGGCCAGGACCGCGTCGAGCAGGTTCAGCGCAGGTTCGCGGCGTGCCTCCCGGACCGGCGCGAAGCTGCGCCGGTGGTGCGGGCAGGGCCCATGCGCGGCCAGCGCCGCGAGGTGCTGCGGCGTCGAATAACCCTTGTGCTGGTCGAAGCCGTACTGCGGATACGCCGCGTGCAGCGCGACCATCAGTGCGTCGCGGTGCGTCTTGGCGAGGATCGAGGCGGCCATGATCGAGCGGCAGCGCGCATCGCCGCCGATCCACGCCTCGCCGGGCCGGCAGAGCCCCTTGGGAACGACGTTCCCGTCGATCCGGGCGAGGTCGCAGGCGTCGCGCACCGCTTCCACGCATTCGCGCATGCCCAGCATCGTCGCGTGGAAGATGTTGACGCGATCGATCGTCTCGACGTCGATGACCGCGATGTGCCAGGCCACCGCGCGTTCGCGGATGCGCACGGCCAGCACTTCGCGGCGCGGTGCGTCGAGCTGCTTCGAATCGTCGAGCCCGTTGATCGGGGTGCGACCAGGCGCGAACGCGACGGCGGCCACGACGACCGGCCCGGCGAGCGGCCCGCGGCCGGCCTCGTCGACGCCCGCGATGCGACGCGCGGGCGGCGGGACGGCGATGTCGAAGGCGAGCTGTGGCGCGGTGTCAGCCATGCCGCGAGGATACGACCTCGGCCACGGCCTCGGCGGCCCGCGCGGAGGCGTCGCGGCGCAGTTCGCGATGCAGGTTCATGAATCGCGGCGCGAGCGAGGCCGCGGCGCTGGGCTTGCGGAACCACTCGAGCACAGCGTCGGCGAGCTTCTGCGGCGTGCAATCGGCCTGCATCAACTCCGGCACGAGGTCGTCGCCGGCGAGGATGTTGGGCAGCGCGTAGCGGCTCACCTTCAGCATCCCCAGCCCCTTCACCAGGCGATAGGTGGTCGCGGCGACGCGGTAGGCGACCACCATCGGCCGCTTGGCGAGCATCGCCTCGAGCGTGGCGGTCCCGGAGGCGAGCAGGACGACGTCGCTGGCGACCATCACCTGCCGCGCGCGGCCGTCGACGATGGCGAGTGCGGAGGCGAGCGCGTCACGGTTCGGCGAGGCCGCCAGGACGGCTTCGAACGTGGCGCGGGCGCGGGCATCCGCCATCGGCGCCACGACGCGCATCTCGGGCATCGCATGGAGCACGCGGGCGGCGGCGTCGATGAAATCGGCGCCGAGGCGTTCGATCTCGCCCGTGCGGGAGCCGGGAAGCAGCGCGAGCACGGGTGCATCGGGCGGCAGGCCCAGCGCGCCCCGCGCGGCGGCGCGATCGGGCTCCAGCGCCATCCCGTCGGCGAGCGGGTGCCCGACGAAGCGCGCGTCGACGCCGTGCCTGGCGTAGATCGCGGGCTCCATGGGAAACAGGCACAGCACGCGGTCAGCCGAGCGCCCGATCTTGGCGGCGCGGCCCTCGCGCCACGCCCAGACCGAGGGGCTCACGTAGTGCACGGTGCCGACGCCCCGCGTCTTCAGCCAGCGCTCGACGCCGAGGTTGAAGTCGGGCGCATCGATGCCGACGTAGACGTCCGGTCGCCAGGCCAGCACGCGCTCGCGCAGCGCGCGGCGCAGGCGCAGTAGGCGAGGCAGGTGGCGCAGTACCTCGGCGAGGCCCATGACCGCGAGTTCGCCCGCGTCGTGCCAGGCCTCGAAGCCGGCCTCGCGCATGCGGTCGCCGCCGATGCCCGCGAATTCCGCACCCGGAAAACGTTTGCGCAGTGCCTCGATCAGCCCGGCGCCCAGCAGGTCGCCCGAGGCCTCGCCCGCGACGATCGCGATGCGCGGCCGGTAGGCGGCGTCGGTCGGGACGTGCGCGGTCGCCATCCCGAGGTCAGCGCAGCAACGGCCGCTCGCCGTCGTTGACGAAGTCGAGCAGCAGGCGCACGTCGTCGCTCTCGCCGGCGATCTCCGCGAGCCGCGCGCGCGCCTCGTCGAGCGAACCGCCCGCGACGTACAGCGCCCGGTAGGCGCGCTTGATCGCGCTGATCCGGGTCGCGTCGAAGCCGCGGCGCTTGAGGCCCTCGGCATTGATGCCGCGCGGTCGGCCGTAGTCCTCCTGCGCGACCATCACGAACGGCGGGACGTCGCCGTTGACGAAGGCGCCCATGCCGACGAAGGCATGCGCCCCGATGCGGCAGAACTGGTGCACGCCGACGAAGCCGCTGAGGATCACGTGGTCGCCGACGTCGACGTGGCCGGCGAGCGTGGCGTTGTTGGAGAAGATGGTGTGATCGCCGACCGTGCAGTCGTGCGCGATGTGCACGTAGGCCAGCAGCCAGTTGTGGCTGCCGATGCGCGTCGTACCGCCGCCCGTGCCGGTGCCGCGGTTGAGCGTCACGAACTCCCGGAACGTGTTGCCGTCGCCGATCACCAGCTCCGTGCGCTCGCCCGCGAACTTCTTGTCCTGCGGCTCGCCGCCAACCGCGCAGTGGCCGATGAAGCGGTTGTCGCGGCCGATGCGCGTCGGACCCACCACGCTGCAGTGCGGGCCGAACTCGGTCCCGGGGCCGACCTCGACGTCGTCGCCGATGTAGCAGAACGGGCCGACCACCACACCGTCGGCCAGACGCGCGCCGGATTCGACCACCGCGCTCGGGTGCACGCGCGCCGCCATGATCAGCCCTGCGCCTCCGCGCAGAGGATGTCGGCGCAGGCCACGACTTCGCCGTCGACGCGCGCCACGCCCGTATACATCGCCATGTTGCGGATCACGCGCTTGAGTTCGACGTCGAGGTCCAGCCGGTCGCCCGGGCCGACCATCCTCATGAACTTCGCGTTGTCGACCTTCACCAGGTAGAAGAGCTTCTCGCCCTCGTGCGCCTTGCCTTCCGACTGCGCGGTGAGCGTGGTGAGCAGGCCGCCGGCCTGCGCGAGCGCCTCGATCACCAGCACGCCGGGCATCACCGGATTGCCCGGGAAATGGCCATTGAAGAAGGGCTCGTTGCAGGTGACGTTCTTGAACGCCAGGATGCGCTTGCGCGGCTCGAGCTCGACGACGCGATCGACCAGCAGGAACGGATAGCGGTGCGGCAGCAGCTTCTGGATGCCGCGGACGTCGACGGGGAGCTGCACGGTCTGGTTCATTCGGTGCCCTGCGGAGCGGCCCGGGGGCCGATGCGGAAGCCGACCATGATACGGCGCCGGGCGCGCTCAGTCCCGGCGGCCGCGGAACAGCCGGTCGAGCTGGCGGAAGCGCGCGGCGTTGCGGCGCCACGAGCGGTTGTCCATCAGCGGCGTACCGGACGAGTACTCGCCGGGCTCGCGGATCGAGCCGGTCACAAGGCTCATGGCGGTGACGACCACGCGGTCGCAGATCTCGATGTGCCCGACGATGCCGACGCCGCCGCCGATCAGGCAATTGCGGCCGATGCGGGTGCTGCCGGCGACGGCGACGCAGCCGGCCATCGCCGTATGCGCGCCGATACGGACGTTGTGGCCGACCTGGATCTGGTTGTCGAGGCGGACGTCCTCCTCGAGCACGGTGTCGTCGATGGCGCCGCGGTCGATGGTGGTGTTCGCGCCGATCTCGCAGTCGTCACCGACGACGACACCGCCCAGCTGCGGCACCTTGAGCCAGGCGCCGCGATCCATGGCGATGCCGAAGCCATCGGCGCCGAGGACCGCGCCCGGATGCACGAGCACGCGAGCACCGAGTCGCACCCGCGTCACCAGCGTGACCCGCGCGACGAGACGGCTGCCGGTGCCCACGCTGCAGTCCGGGCCGACCACGCAGCCGGGCCCGAGGACGGCACCTGCGTCGATGCAGCTGCCGGCGGCGATGAAGCACTGCGCACCGATGCTCGCCGCCGGATCGACCATCGCCCCGGGCTCGACCACTGCCGTCGGATGCACGCCCGGCTCGACGTCCCACTCGCGTTCGAAGAGCGCGGCGATGCGCGCGTAGGCGGCGTAGGGATCGCGCGCGACGAGCGCGGTGCCCGTCGCTGTGTCGGCATCACCGGCCGCGAGCACGACGATGCCGGCGCACGTCGTCGCCAGCTGCGCGCGGTACCGGGAGTTGGAAAGAAACGTCAGCCGATCAGGCGCGGCGTCGCCGATGGTGGCGACGCCGACGACCGTGGTGGCGGCATCGCCACGCAGCTCGAGCCCGAAGCGCTCGGCCAGCTCGCCCGCGGTGAACCGCGGGCCGGGTCCGGTCAGGACCATGTTCCGATCAGAACACGCCGCCGAAGGTGAACTGCAGGCGCTCGACCTCGTCGTTGTCCTTCTTCCGCAGGGGGAACGCGTAGCTGATCGAGATGGGGCCCATCGGCGAGCGCCACAGCAGCGCCACGCCGGTGGAAGCACGCAGCTCGCCCGCGTCGAAGTCGCCCCGGCCCGCGAAGACGTTGCCGACATCCACGAACGCCGAGACGCGCGCGCCCGGGCTGTTGATCAGCGTCGGGAAGTACATCTCGACGGAGCCGGTGGTCTTGAGCGAGCCGCCGATCGACTGCTGGTACGTCGAGCCGGCCGCCGAAGCGCGCGGGCCCAGCGTGTTGTCCGAGAAGCCGCGCACGGAACGCACGCCGCCGGCGTAGAAATTCTCGAAGAACGGCAGGCCGGTGGCCGTGACGGTGTTCTGGTAGTCCGGCGACGTCGGCAGGCACGGATCGGTACCGGCCGCACCCGGGGTGTAACCCGTGATCTTGCCGTCCGCGTCCACGATCGGAATCGGCGCGTTGAAGCAGATGTTGCGCGAGAAATCCTTGCCGTAGCTGTCGCCGTAGCCGAAGTCGCCGCGCGTGTTGAGCACGAGGTGGCGCGAGAGGCGCCAGAACTTCGAGACTTCGTAGTTGAGCTTGTAGTACTCGACCGTCGAGCCCGGCAGCGCGACCTCCGCCGAGACGCGCTGCATCATGCCGGTGTTCGGCGTCAGGAAGTTGTCGAGCGTGTTGCGCGCCCAGCCGACCTGGCCACGGACCGTGTGGAAGGTGCGGTTTCCGACGGCGGTGATGTAGTCGACCAGCGGATCCGGCGTCGTGCCGCGGTAGGCGAAGACCTCGTTCGAGTCGATGCCGAGCATCGCGCTCACGGTGTCCGTCTCGGTGATCGGAATGCCCATCACCACCTGCGCGGCGCCACTCGTCGAGTTGAACTGCGCGGTGTTGAAGTTGGAGTTGTCGAACTCGCGCCACCAGAAGTTGTAGCCGAGCGAGACACCCGTGTCGGTGAAGTACGGATTGACGAACGAGAAGTCGTAGCGCTTGAGGTACGAGTTGCGGTTCGCCTGGATCGACACGCGGTTGCCGGTGCCGAGGAAGTTGTTCTGCGACAGCTGGACGTTCGTCGTCAGGCCGCTGAGCTGCGAGTAGCCGAGGCCGAAGACGAAGCTGCCCGACGTGGTCTCCTTGACGGTGACCACGACGTCGACCTGGTCCGGCGAGCCCGCGACCGGCTGCGAGTCGACGTCGACGCTCTCGAAGAAGCCGAGGCCCTGCAGGCGGATCTTGGAGCGGTCGAGCGCGGCCTGCGAGAACCAGCTGCCCTCGAACTGGCGCATCTCGCGGCGCAGCACCTCGTCGGACGTGCGCGTGTTGCCCTTGAACACGATGCGGCGGACGTTGACGCGCGGGCCCGGCACGACGCGCAGGTTGATGCCCACGGTCTTGTTGGCGCGGTCGATGTCCGGCACCGCGTTCACCTGCGCGAACGCGTAGCCGATGTTGCCGAGCGTCGCGCTGATCGAGTCCGAGGTGATCTCGAGCAGGCGGCGCGAGAAGATCTGGCCTTCCTTGAGCAGGACGCGCTTCTGGACTTCTTCCTTCGGCAGGACGGTGTCGCCGCTGACCTCGACCTTCGAGACCTTGTACTGCTCGCCCTCGGTGAGGCCCGCTGTGATGAACATGTCCTGGCGGTTCGGGCTGATCTCGACCTGCGTGCTGTCGACGTTGAAGTCGATGTAGCCGCGGTCGAGGTAGAACGAATTCAGCTTCTCGAGGTCGCCGGAGAGCTTCTCGCGCGAGTACTGGTCGTCGCGCTTGTACCAGCTCTTCCAGTTGCTCTCGCGGGATTCCCACGTGTCGCGGAGGTCCTCTTCCTCGTACTTCTCGTTGCCGACGAGGTTGATGTGGCGGATGCGCGCCGCGGCGCCTTCCTTGATCGCGATGGTGACGTCGACGCGGTTGCGATCGAGGCGCGACACGCTCGGGGTGATCTGGACGTTGTACTTGCCGCGGTTGTTGTACTGGCGCGTCAGTTCCTGCGTCACGCGATCGAGGGCGAGGCGGTCGAACGTGCCGCCTTCGGTCAGGCCGATCTCGTTGAGGCCCTTCATCAGGTCCTCAGTCTTGATGTCCTTGTTCCCGCTCAGCGTGAGCTTGTTGATCGCCGGGCGCTCGGTGACCGTGACCACGAGGATGTCGCCCTGGCGCTCGACGCGCACGTCCTCGAAGAAGCCGGTCTTGTAGAGCGCGCGGATCGACTCGGCGACCTTCGCGGGATCCACGGCGTCGCCGCGCTGGATCGGCAGGTAGGTGAAGACCGTGCCCGCCGAGATGCGCTGCAGGCCGTCGACACGGATGTCGCTGACGTTGAAGGGCGCGAACGTTTCCGCGAGGGCGGCGGTCACCGGGGCTGCGGCCAACGCGGAAGCGAGGGCGAGGGCGAGCAGGCGGCGGGGCAGGGGTCGCGTCATCATCACGTCCGGTTGAATCCAATCCGTCAAAGGGGCGCCGCGCGGCGGCGGGTGCGGAAAAGGCGGCTCGCCTTCAGTGCACCAGGTTGTTCACGATGTCGTTGTAGAACGCCAGGCCCATCAGGCCGACGATGAGCGCGAGGCCCACGAACTGGCCGGCCGCCATGGCGCGGTCGCTGAGCGGGCGGCCCTTGATCAGCTCGATAAGGTAATACAGCAGGTGACCCCCATCCAGTATCGGGATGGGGAGCAGGTTCAGGATGGCCAGGCTCAGCGAGAGCATCGCGAGCATCGAGAGGTACCAGGCCGGGCCGTGCGAGGCGTACGCGTTCGCCGCGCGCGCGATCGTGATCGGGCCCGCGACCGTGTTGCGGACGTCCACCCGGCCCGAAAACGCGCGACCCAGCATGGCGACCAGCTCGTGCGCCTGGTGCGCGGTTTCGCGCACGGCGGCCGGCACCGCCTCGAGCGGCCCGTAGCGGAGCAGGGCATCCGGCTTCGGCTCCGCGGCCGGCGCGGGGCCGGCGCCGAGCATCCAGCGCGCCTCGCCGTCGACCGCATTGCGGACGGGTTTCATCGGAAACGCGAGGCGCTCTCCGCCGCGCTCGACCTCGATCATCGCCGTGACGCCGTCGCGGCCCACCGCGTCCACCAGCGGCGGCACGTCGTCCCAGGCGGCGACAGGACGGCCGTCGACCGCGAGGACGAGGTCGCCCGGCTGCAGCACGCCGGTGGCCGGCATGTCGGGCAGCACGCGCCCGATGCGCGCGGGCACCACGAAATGCCGCGGCGCGATGCCGATGGCCTGCACGCTGCGGCGCTCGTCGATCTCGGCGGGCAGGCGCGACAGCGCGAGCCGGCGTCGCGCCTCGGTACCCGAGGCGGTGCGCACGCGGACGTCGACGTCGCGGCGGTCGAGTGCGGCAGGCACCAGGGCCAGCTCGGCCTCGCTCCAGGTCGGGGTGGCGACGTCGCCGACGGCCAGCACCGTATCGCCGGCGCGCAGCCCGGCCTCGGCGGCGAGGCCTTCGACGTGGCCGATCGCCGGCTGGAAGTCGGGGCGGCCGATCACGAACATGCCCCAGAGCAGCATCACGCAGAGCAGCAGGTTCGCGACGGGCCCGGCGATCACGATCGCCATCCGCTGCAGTACCGGCTTGCGGTTGAACGCGTACGGCAGGTCCGCGGCGGCGACTTCGGCTTCGCGCTCGTCCAGCATCTTCACGTAGCCGCCGAGCGGGATCGCCGCGAGCGCGTACTCCGTGCCGTCGCGGCCCCGGCGCGAAAACAGCGGCCGACCGAAGCCGACCGAGAAGCGCAGGACGCGCACCCCGCAGCGCCGCGCGACCCAGTAGTGCCCGAACTCGTGGAAGGTCACGAGGATGCCGAGGCTGACGGCCAGCCACCAGATCGAGCCCAGCAGTTCGCTCACCACGTCCTCCCGCGCCGCCCGGTGGCGGCCGCTGATGCTGACCCGGCGCCGCGCCGAAGGTTCAGTCCGGCGCGCATGGTCGCCGATCGCGACACCCCGACGGTGAACGGAAGCGGGCTCATGCCGCGCGACCGAGCCGGCGGCCGGCCTCGGCGCGCGCCCAGGCGTCCACGCCGCGCAGAGCGTCCAGATCCGGCGCGCTCGACGCCGGCAGCGCGGCCATCGTCGATTCGACGACACCGGCGATGTCGAGGAAACCGATGCGTCCGGACAGGAAGGCGTCGACCGCGACCTCGTTGGCGGCATTGAGCGCGGCGGGTGCGGCGCCCCCTGCGCGCAGTGCGGCATAGGCGATCCGCAGGCACGGGAAGGCCTCGAGGTCCGGTGCCTCGAAGTCGAGCCGCCCCCCTTGGGCGACGAGGTCGAGCCCGGCCACGCCCGAGGCGAGTCGATCCGGCCAGCCGAGCCCGACGGCGAGCGCGGTGCGCATGTCGGGCAGGCCGAGCTGGGCGAGGCTCGAACCGTCGACGAACTCGACGATCGAATGCACGAGGCTCTGCGGATGCACGAGCACGTCGATCGCATCGGCCGGCACGTCGAACAGGTGGTGCGCCTCGATCACCTCGAGGCCCTTGTTCATCAGCGTGGCGGAGTCGACCGAAATCTTCGGCCCCATCGACCACCGCGGATGCGCCACCGCCTGCGCCGGCGTCACGGACGCCAGCTCGGCGCGCGCGCGGCCGCGGAACGGGCCGCCCGAGGCGGTAAGCACGAGGCGTCGAAGGCCCCGCGTGTCGCGCTCGGCCTGCCCGTCGCGGGCAGGCAGGCACTGGAAGATCGCATTGTGTTCGCTGTCGATCGGCACGATCGACGCACCGGACTCGCGCGCGGTACGCATCACCAGCGCGCCGGCCATGACCAGCGATTCCTTGTTCGCGAGCGCGATGCGCTTGCCGGCGCGCGCGGCGGCCAACGTGGAGTCGAGGCCTGCGGCGCCCACGATCGCGGCGACCACGGTGTCGCAGGCATCGCCGGCGGCGAGCGCATCGATCGCGGCCATGCCGGCATGCGCCTGCGTCGCGAGACCCGCGTCCGCGAGCGCGGTACGCAGTTCGACGTACTTCGATGCGTCGGCGATCACCGCATGCTCCGGCGCATGTCGTCGGCAAAGCTCGACGAGCGCGTCGACGTTGCGACCGGCGGCGAGGACGGTCGCCGAAAGGCGATCGGGATGGCGACCGATGACGTCGAGCGCGGACGCGCCGATGGAGCCCGTCGCGCCGAGGACCGCGACGCGACGCATCACAGGCCCAGCAGGGCCTTGCCCAGCGCGAAGACCGGCAGCGCGGCGAGCACGGCGTCGATGCGGTCGAGCACGCCGCCGTGGCCCGGGATGAGCGTTCCCGAGTCCTTCTTGCCGGCATGGCGCTTGATCAGGCTCTCGAACAGGTCGCCGATGACCGACACGAGGATCGATGCCGCGGCGACGATCGCGACCTTCCACAACTCGGCGCGTTCGGCACCGGCGTAGAGCGCGAAGCCGAGCGCCACCAGCGTGCCGACCACGACGCCGCCGAGCAGGCCTTCGACCGTCTTGTTCGGGCTGATGCGCGGGGCCAGCTTGTGGCGTCCGAACGTGCGCCCGGCGAAGTAGGCGCCGGTGTCCGCGGCCCAGATCGCCGCGAGCGAGGTCAGCAGCCAGCGATGCCCGTTCTCGTCGCCGGCATGCAGCCAGGTCAGCGCGCACCAGGCGGGCACGACCGCGAGCGTCGCCGCCGCGAGCTTGAGCACCCGCGCCCAGGACTGGTGGTTGCTGCCGAACTCGTAGCGACCGAGCCAGAGCAGCGCGAGCGCCCACCAGACGATGCCGACGATCGTGCCGACCTGGTACAGCACCAGGGTGCCGCCTTCGCGCGAGCGCGAGGCCCAGACGATGGCGACCATCAGGCCGAGGTTCGCGATGAGCAGCACCCACTTGGCGAGGGAGTCGTCGACCTCCGCCATGTCCAGCCATTCCCACAGGCCGGCGAGGAACACCGCAGCGGCCGCGATCATCATCCAGGGCGTGGGCAGCAGCAGGATCGCGGCGATCGCGACGGGAGCCATCACCAGGGCGGCGGCAACGCGGGTACGGGTCATTCGGACGTCGTCTCGTGGGTCGTCGCGACCTGGGCGCCCGTCAGGCCGAAGCGGCGTTCACGGCGCGCGAAGTCGTCGAGCGCGGCCTGCAGTGTCGCCGCATCCACGTCCGGCCACAACAAATCGGTGAACCACAGTTCTGTGTAGGCCAGCTGCCAGAGCAGGAAGTTGCTGATGCGCAGTTCGCCGCCGGTGCGGATGAAGAGGTCCGGCTCGGGCAGGTCGGCGATCGACAGCCGCGCGGCGATCGCGGCCTCGTCGATGGCCT
>NZ_BAAGAB020000063.1:0-15039 GCF_047159895.1 Lysobacter xanthus | reverse complement strand
TCGAGGTGCAGCGACCACCACACGCCCACGTACTTCGCGGGCTTGAACCAGCTCACGTCGCCGAGCGCATTGGGCTCGTTGAGGTTGAGCACGAGGCTCGACTCCACGAGCGCGCCGGCGCGGTCACCGATCGTGATCGTGCGCCAGGGCGTCGCGAACGGCGCGGTGCGCCGCACCTTCCAGCCTTCGCTGCCGGGCGCGAGCTGCGTCTTCAGGCGCTGGCCCTCCACCCGCCGCAGCCACATCGCCGCGTAGTCGACCAGCGCGGCCTCGTGGAACGCGAGATAGACGCCGTCGTCGGTACGCGTCGTGATCGGCGTATGCGCCTGCCCGACCTGGTCGAGCCGCGTGGTGTTGTAGAGGTATTCGTAACGGTTCCACTCGCCGGCGGGGATCCACCACGCCTTCGACGCGGGACGCGCGACGTCGAACTCGGTGAGTTCCTCGGTGATCCGCACGTCGTGCAGGGACGGCTGGTCGGGGAATTCGTAGCGGAAGCCGATGCCGTCGTCGAAGACGCGGAACGTGATGTCGATGGCGCGCTTGGCGTTGATCGTCTCGGTGAAGCGCGTACGCAACTCGTTGTAGTGGTTGCGGGTCAGCCGGCGCTCGCCCCACGGCTGCGACCACGTCTCGTCGAACGCGCGCGTCGCCTGCGAGGTGAATGCGAGGTTGCGCTGCAGCTGCTCGGCGTCCTGGAACAGGAAGCCCAGCCGGGACGTGTTGATCAGCGGCGCGCCATCGCGCAGCACGCGGTAGCCGATGCGTCCGTCGTCGACGTCGAGTTCGACGCGCAGGCGGCGGTCGGGCGATTCCACGCTCGCCACCGTGGCCGCGAATGCAGGCGTCGACAGGACGGCGAGGACGATCAGGCAGGCGACGCGAAGGCGCATGGCATCACTCGAGGACGAAGACGGCGGCGGTGCGGGCGGGTACGGTGACGCGGCCGGCCGGATCCCAGCGCGACTCGCGGACGCGTGCGTCGGCGCCGCTGCGCTGCACCGGATGGAGGACGTAGCGCTTGCCCGCCTCGGCCGGAAGCGCGACGGTGCGCGGGGTCGGCGCGGCGTTCACGACGTAGAGCACCTCGCGGGCACCGGCGTTCGGGAGGCCGCGACCGTCGAGGTGGCCGACGATCACCGCGGGATCCTGCGTCGGGCCGGTGTTCGCGAAAGTCAGCCGGCGGCCGACCTCCTCCGCGCTGCGCAGTCGCAGCAGCGGTGTCGCCGCCCGCAACCGCAGCCAGTCGCGGAAGACGTCGCGAGTCCACACGATGTCGCGCGGCGCGGGCCTGATGGACGCATCGCGCAGGAACGGTGCGAGCAGCGGCCAGTCCTTGCCGTTGTCCGCCTCGCGCGGAAGCCCTGTGCCGAAGCCGTTGTCGACATACGTCCAGTCGAGCCGGTTGAAGGCATCGCCGGAATCGAAGCTGTTGCGGTCGAGCGACTTGCTGCGCAGCACGTCGATGCCCGCGTGGAAGTAGGGCATGCCCTGGCTGAGCGCGACGATGGCGATGCCGAGCGCCTGCACGCGCGCACGGTCCTCGCGCGAGGTGCCCGCGGGCAGCCGCAGCGCATTCAGGTCGAACAGGGTGAGGTTGTCGTGGTTCTCGACATAGTTGACGACCTCGTCCGGCTGCGCGGCGTAGCCGGCAGGCTGGCCCTTGTAGTCGAGCGCGGCGAGCGGCGCGGTGCGGCCGTCTGCCAGCGTCGCCCGGTAGTCGCGCAGCGTGCCGGCGAGTCCGGCGCGCACCAGGTCGGCCGCATGCAGGGCCTCCGTACGGCCGCGCTTCGGGTCGGCCTGCGCGTTCGGCGCGTCGACGAGCCCGTTCAGCCAGCCCTGCTGGCGCACGAGGTCGAGCCCGCCATCGCAGCAGCCGCCGCCGCGCAGCGCATCCCGCGCGCGGTCGCTGAACGTGCCGATGTGCGTGCCGTCGAGCCGGCCCTGCGCGGCCTGCACGAATCGCGCCCCGTTCTCCACCTCGCCGAAGTTCCAGCCCTCCCCGATCAGCGGAACTTCGTGACCCACCGCCGAACGCAGCGCGGCCTGCGCGCGTTCCATCGCGACCCGCGGCTGGTGGCCCATCAGGTCGAAGCGGAACGAGTCGATGCCGTAGTGCTTCGCCCACGTCACCAACGTGTCGGCCATCAGCCGCGCCATCATCCGGTGTTCGGTGGCGGTGTTCTCGCAGCACGTGGAGCGCGTCACCGCACCGTTCGCGTCGCGGCGGTGGTAGTAGCCGGGCACGATGCGGTCGAGCACGCTCGTGGCGGCCTGTCCGGACGTGGTCGTGTGGTTGTAGACGACGTCCATGCCCACGTGCAGGCCGAGTGCGTGCAGCGCCTGCACCATCGCGCGGAACTCGCGGATGCGCGAGGTGGCGTCCGGCGACGTCGCGTAGCTGCCTTCGGGCACGCCGAAGTGGTACGGGTCGTAGCCCCAGTTGAAGCAGTCGCGTGCGGCGAGCGCGGCGATCGCAGCCTGCGGCGCCGGGCTGTCGGGCGCGCCGCCCGGAATCGCCGGCGTGACGCAGCCGCGTTCCGGCACGGTCGCGATGTCGAAGACGGGCAGCAGGTGCACGTCGGTGAGCCCCGCCGCCTGCAGGGCGCGCAGGTGGCGCATGCCGTTCGAGGCGGCGTCGGTGAACGCGAGGTAGCGACCGCGATGCGCGGCCGGAACGCTCGCGTCCCCGACCGAGAAGTCGCGTACGTGCAACTCGTACACCGCCATGTCGACGTTCGACGCCGCGGGTGCCGGCCGCGTGTGCGCCGCCCAGCCCGGTGGCGCGAGAACCGGATCCGCGACGTCGTCGAGGTCGACCACCGCGCTGCGCACCGAATCGGCGGCGAGCGCGACCGAATACGGATCGGTCACGCGGTTGCGGACGATGCCGGTGCCGGGCACGTAGACGTCGACCAGGAAGGCGTAGTGCAGGCCGCGCAGGTCGCCGTCGCGTTGCCCGTGCCAGGCGCCGGTCGTGTCGTCCGCGCGCAATGCGTCGACGGCGGTCGAGGGCGTGGACTCGCCGTCGTACAGGCAGAGCGCGACGCGGCGTGCCGTCGGGGCCCACACGCCGAAGCGCGCCGATCCCCGGTCGACATGCAGGCCGAGGTCTGCGCGGTCGCCGTCGAACGCGGCATCGAGCAGCCCGGCCGACTGGACGTGCGTGGCGTCCAGCACGCGGCCGTCGGCGTCCTCCTGCACCAGCCACCACTGCGCGGCGATGTTGCGGCGGACGGTCGCGGACGACGCGGCGTCGATGCTTAGTTCGACGCCGG
The DNA here is from genome assembly GCF_047159895.1 of Lysobacter xanthus. NCBI lineage: Bacteria > Pseudomonadati > Pseudomonadota > Gammaproteobacteria > Lysobacterales > Lysobacteraceae > Lysobacter > Lysobacter xanthus. The sequence goes on along the minus strand of NZ_BAAGAB020000063.1, from coordinate 11,761 downwards.
GGCCGGTAAAGCGGTAGGCAGCCACGAGCGCGTCGGGCAGAGGCGCCGGGGCGCGTACGAGCGCGATCGAGCCGTCCGCGCCGGCCAGGTGCGCCCCGCGTGGCGCGGACAGCGCGGCGTCGGTGGACCAGGCGAGCCGGTAGCGACCGTCGACCGCCTTCCCCGGCCAGCGCAGCGTCGAGACGTCGAGCCAGTAGGCCCGTGCGTCGCTGCGGGCATCGCGGGCGGGCGACAGCAGGCGCGCGCGATCCGGGCCGTCGCAGTCGAGATCCGCGGCCTGCGCGAGGCCTGCGAAGGCGAGACAGGCGAGCAGCGCGAGGCCGCGGCGCGCCCGGGACACGGCCTCAGCCGACGCGGGCGTAGAAGGCGCCATGCGGCGGCAGGTGCAGGCGCCCGCCCTCGGTGCGGGCGTGCACGACGCCCGGTGCGTCGAGCGGCGTCAGCTGCGTGAATTCGAGCGGGCAGTCGACCGCCGCGCCCGACAGGTTGAAGGCCACCAGCAGTCGCTCGCCGGCCTGCTCGCGGACGAACGCCAGCACCGGTTCCGGGGTGTCGAGGAAACGGATGTCGCCTTCCACGAGCTCGGGCCGGCTGCGACGCCAGGCGAGGAAGGCGCGCACCGCGTTCAGCACCGACGCCGGATCGGCGTCCTGCTTCGCGACGCTGCGCGGATGGTGCGATTCCGCAACGGGCAACCACGGCGTGCCGTCGCTGAAACCGGCCTGCGCGCCGCCGTTCCACGGCATCGGCGTGCGGCAGCCGTCGCGGCCCTTGAAGGTCGGCCAGAACGCGATGCCGTACGGGTCCTGCAGCATCTCGAAGGGGACGTCGGCCTCGGGCAGGCCGAGTTCCTCGCCCTGGTAGAGGCAGACCGAGCCCCGCAGCGAGCACACCAGTGCCACCAGCTGGCGCGCGAGCACGTCGTTGCCGCCGGCGCCGCCCCAGCGCGTCACGGCGCGCTGCACGTCATGGTTGCTGATCGCCCAGCACGGCCAGCCGTCGACCATGCTCGCCTCGAGCCGCTTCACGGTGTCGCGGATGTAGGCGGCGGTGAAATCGTCGGTGAGCAGTTCGAACGAATAGCCCATGTGCAGCCGGCTCGGGCGCACGTACTCGGCCATCGTCGCGAGCGAATCCTCCGAGGAGATCTCGCCGAGCGCGGCGACGTCCGGATACCCGTCCATCAATGCACGCACGGCTTCCAGGAACGGCAGGTTTTCGGGCTGCGTGTTGTTGTGGTGGTGGTACTGGAACGCGTACGGATTGTCGGGCGAGAAGCCGCGTCCGGTGCGCAGGTGCTCGGGCTTGGGCGGGTTGTCGCGCAGCTGCGCGTCGTGGAAGCAGAAGTTGATCGCGTCGAGACGGAAGCCGTCCACCCCGCGGTCGAGCCAGAAGCGCACGTTGTCGAGCTGCGCCTGCTGCACGTCGGCGTGGTGGAAGTTGAGGTCGGGCTGGTCGGCCAGGAAGTTGTGCAGGTAGTACTGGCGCCGCCGCGGCTCCCATTGCCAGGCCACGCCGCCGAAGATCGACAGCCAGTTGTTGGGCGGGCTGCCGTCGGGCTTGGCATCGGCCCAGACGTACCAGTCCGCCTTCGCACCCTCGCGCGACTGCCGGCTTTCCCTGAACCACTCATGCTCGACGGAGGTGTGGCTGAGCACCTGGTCGATCATCACCTTGAGGCCGAGCCCGTGCGCCTTGGCGATGAGGCGATCGAAGTCCTCGAGCGTGCCGAACATCGGGTCCACCTGGCGGTAGTCCGCGATGTCGTAGCCGAAATCGGCCATCGGGCTCTTGAAGAACGGCGAGATCCAGATCGCATCGACGCCGAGGCTCGCGACGTAGTCGAGCTTCTCGACGATCCCCGGCAGGTCGCCGATGCCGTCGCCATTGGTATCGAGGAAGCTGCGCGGGTAGATCTGGTAGATCACCGCGCCTCGCCACCAGCGCTTGCTCGTCATCGCTCGCCAAACCCCTGTCGGGCGCGGCGGGCCGCGCAGTCCTCGCGGGAGGATTCCACGCGGGCTGCGGAGCATGCCGGCCCGCCGCGCGGCGCCCGCGCTGAATACGTTTGCAGCGCGATTTGTGCAGGCAGGGCGCTGTCTACCATGCCGCCACGTCGCGTCGTAGCGGCGTGGCACGACGCGGCGATGCTGCATTGCACACCGGCCCGCCGCGAACCTCGCGTCACACTGGCCACTCGACACGGCGCACCACAGGGCGGTCCATGAATTCCATTTCGCAGTCCAAGCCGCGGCTCACGTTCTGGCAGATCTGGAACATGTGCTTCGGCTTCCTCGGCATCCAGTTCGGCTTCGCCCTGCAGAACGCGAACGTCAGCCGCATCTTCCAGACGCTCGGCGCGGACATGGAGCAACTGCCGATGCTCTGGATCGCCGCGCCGCTCACCGGCCTCATCGTGCAGCCGATCGTGGGGCATTTCTCCGACCGCACGTGGACCCGCCTCGGCCGGCGTCGCCCGTACTTCCTCGTCGGCGCGATCCTCGCGACGCTGGCGCTGTTCGCGATGCCGAACTCGTCCGCCCTGTGGATCGCCGCCGGCCTGCTGTGGATGCTCGACGCCTCGATCAACATCTCGATGGAGCCGTTCCGCGCCTTCGTCGGCGACCAGCTGCCCGTCGCGCAGCGCGCCACCGGCTATTCGATGCAGAGCTTCTTCATCGGCGTGGGCTCGGTCGTCGCCAGCCTGCTGCCGTACCTGCTCACCCACCTCGGCGTGCCCAACACGGCGGGCGAGGGCGTGGTGCCCGACACGGTGCGTTACTCGTTCTACTTCGGCGGCGTGGTGCTGCTCGCGGCGATCCTGTGGACGGTGCTGCGCACCCGCGAATACCCGCCGGACGCGCTCGACCGCTGGGACGAGGCCCCGCCCGCCACGCCGCGGCCGCGCGTGCCGGCCCGCATGCGCACGAGCGCGCTCGCCTGGCTCGTGGCGGGCATCGCGCTGCTCGCCTTCGTCTATGCGCGGGGGCTCGACAAGCAGCTCTACGTCCTCGGCGGCCTGATCGCGGCCTACGGCGTCGCGCTGCTCGTGCGCACGATGGTGCGCGGCACCGGCGCCTTCGGCGAGATCATGGACGACCTCTACGACATGCCGCCGACCATGCGGCAGCTCGCGGTCGTGCAGTTCTTCAGCTGGTTCGCGCTGTTCGCGATGTGGATCTACACCACCGGCGCGGTCACCTCGGTGCATTTCGGCAGCACCGACCCGACGTCGGCCGCCTACAACGAGGGCGCCAACTGGGTGGGCGTGCTGTTCGCGGCCTACAACGCCTTCGCGGCCGTCGCGGCGATCTTCATCGCGCGCATGGCGCACCGCATCGGCCTGCGCCGCACGCATCTGGTCAATTCGATCCTCGGCGGGCTCGGCCTGCTGTCGATGATGTTCATCCGCGACCCGCACTGGCTGCTGCTGTCGATGGTCGGCGTGGGCTTCGCCTGGGCGTCGATCCTGTCGCTGCCCTATGCGCTGCTGTCGGACAGCGTGCCCGCCGCGAAGATGGGCGTGTACATGGGCATCTTCAATTTCTTCATCGTCATCCCGCAGCTGGTCGCGGTGGCCGTGCTCGGCTTCCTCGTCGAGCGCGTCTTCGGCGGCCACCCGATCAATGCCCTCGCGATCGGTGGCATCAGCATGATCGTCGCCGGCCTCTGCGTGCTTCGGGTGCGCGAGCCCGAGCCGCGCGCGGCGCGCCTGGCGGCCGCGTCGTGAGCCGCCACGCGCGTCCCGTCGCGCTGGCCTTCGCACTGTCGCTCGTGCTGCCGGCGGCCGCGCAGCAAGCGGACACGCGTCTGAGCGCGCGCACCTTCGTCGGCACCACCGAGCCGCTGGCGAGCGATGCGGTCTATTTCGTCGTGACCGACCGCTTCGTCAACGGCGATCCGTCGAACGACCAGCGCGAGCAGGGCGGCAGGGTGCTCCACACGTTCGACCGGCCGACGCCCGGCGCGCCCAAGGGCCGCAGCGACAACATCGGCTACATGGGCGGCGACTTCAAAGGCCTGCTCGACAACGCCGACTACATCCGCGACATGGGCTTCGGCGCGGTGTGGATCACGCCGATCGTCGACAACCCCGACGAGGCCTTCACTGGCGGCGATCCCGTGAAGTGGGGCGGCATGTGGACCGACCGCGGCAAGACCGGCTACCACGGCTACTGGGGCGTCGACTTCTACCGCCTCGACGAGCACCTGCCGAGCGCCGGCCTCGACTTCCGTGGGCTCACCGCCGGGCTGAAGCGGCACGGGCTCAAGACCGTGCTCGACATCGTGGCCAACCACGGCTCGCCCGCCTACTCGATGCCGAAGCCGCAGCCGAAGTACGGGCAGATCTTCGAGGACGGCGTGCTGCGGGCGGACCACCAGAACCTGCCGCCCGCGAAGCTCGATCCCGCGAACAATCCGCTGCATCGCTGGTACAACACCGGCGGCGGCCTCGCGCAGCTGTCGGACCTCAACGAGAACGAGCCCGCGGTGCTCGACTATTTCGTCGGCGCGAATTCGAAGTGGATCGACGAGGGCGCCGATGCCTTCCGCATCGACACCATCGGCTGGATGCCGAATTCGTTTTGGCATGCCTTCAGCGAACGCATCCGCCGCAAGCGCCCGGGCTTCTTCATGTTCGGCGAGGCCTTCGACTTCGACGCGGCGACGATCGCCACGCATACGCTGCCGCGCAACGCGGGCGTGAGCGTGCTCGACTTCCCGCTAAAGGAGCGCATTGCCGAGGTATTCGGACGCAAGGGCGGCGGATTCGAACGCATCGCCGAGCGCCTCTACCTCACCGACGGCCCGTACGCGAACCCGTACGAGCTGATGACGTTCTACGACAACCACGACATGGCGCGGCTCGACGCGACCGATGCGGGGTTCATCGACGCCCACAACTTCCTGTTCACCGCGCGCGGCATCCCCGTCATCTACTACGGTTCGGAGATCGGCTTCGAGCGCGGCACCGCCGAGCACGCCGGCAACCGCAACTACTTCGGCCAGAAGCGGATCGAATCGGCGAAGTCCAACGCGATCCATGACGCCTTGCGCCGCATCGCCCGCGTGCGCCAGGCGACGCCGGCGCTGCAGCGCGGCCTGCAGCTCAACCTCGAGTTCAAGGGCGACCGCGCGGCGTTCTACCGCGTCCTGCAGACCCGGGATGCGCAGCAGACCGCGCTCGTGCTGCTCAACAAGGGCGCGCGGCCGACCGAGTTCCGGATCGATCGTCGGCTGCAGCGGGGCACGTGGAAGGCGCAGATCGGCGGCGCGAGCATCGCCGTCGCGGCCGGCGGCGCGCTCACGGCAACGGTGCCGGCGCACGGCGTCGAGGTCTTCGTGCTGGATGGCCCGGTGACCGATCCCGGTTTGCGGGCGGACCTGCAGCAGGCCGAGGCCCGCAAGTCGCGGCGCTGAGGCTCAGGTCGCCGCGAACGACGACTTGCGCACCACCAGCGACGCCGGGAGCATCGCGCTCTCGGCCGCTTCCTCGCGCACCAGTTGCATCAGCGTGGCGACGAGCAACTGGCCGGCGCGCGTGGTGTCCTGCACGACCGTGGTGAGCGGCGGCGTCGCGAAGCGCGCCATCGGGATGTCGTCGAAGCCGACGATCGACACGTCTTCGGGAATGCGCAGGCCCGCTTCGCGCAGCGCGCGCATGGCGCCGACGGCGATCAGGTCGCTCGCGGCGAAGACCGCGTCGAAGGGTCGGCCGCGCGACAGCAGCTCGCGCGCGGCGGCGTGGCCGGCCTCCTCGCTCGTCTCGGCGTCGACCTGGAGTTGCGGATCCATCCCGTCCAGCCCGGCGGCGGCGAGCGCCTGGCCGCAGCCGGCGTAGCGGTCGAGGAATTCCGGGTAGTGGCTGGAGGCGTGGCCGAGGAAGGCGATGCGGCGACGACCGCCCGCGATCAGGTGCTCGCCGGCCAGCCGCCCGCCGTGCTCGTTGTCGCAGCCGATCGAGACCCCTGGCTGGCCCGGCGCCACGTTGCCCCACCGCACGAAGTGGGTGCCGCGCTCGACCAGCGCATCGAGTTTGTGCCGATAGGTTTCGTAGTCCCCGTAGCCGAGCAGGATCAGGCCGTCGGCCTTCATCGTGTCCTCGTAGTCGGAATGCCAGTCCTCGGACAGCTGCTGGAACGAGACCAGCAGGTCCTGCCCGTGGCGGGCGCAGGCGCGCGTGATCGAGCCGAGCATCGCCAGGAAGAACGGGTTGATGTGCGACTCGTCGGGCGTCGGGTCCTCGAACAGCAGCAGGGCGAGGGTGCCGGATTTCTGGGTCCGCAGGCTGGAGGCGCGGCGGTCGACCTTGTAGTTGAGCTCCCGGGCCACCGCTTCGACCCGCTTGCGGGTCTCCTCGTTCACCAGCGGGCTGCCGCGGAGCACCCGCGAGACCGTCGCCTGGGAGACGCCGGCCCGGTAGGCGATGTCGAAGGAGGTGGGCCTGGATTTCTTGGTCATTCCGGCCGGAGTGTAGCCGCCGCCCGCACCCCTGCCATCGGTCAGGGCTGGAAAAGGCGCGGGGGCGCCCGCATCGTCGTTGTTCAGGCCGGTACGGCCGGTTTTACCCGCAGCGAACAGGTCAATCGGCATCCTGTCCGGTCAGCCGTTCCAGCACTGCAACACTCCGGAACTTCCGGGCCCTTTAGCAGTCAAAGGACCCGACTGCTAACCTAGAGCCTATGACCACGACAGCCGCCACCGCTCTCGTTCCGAACAACCTCCCGGTCGCCTCGCTGGCCGGCCTGAGCCCGCTGGGCTCGCTCGAGGCCTACATCGGTGCGGTCAACCGCATCCCGGTGCTCAGCGTCGACGACGAGCAGGCGCTCGCGCGCCGCTACCGCGACCACGAGGACCTCGACGCCGCCCGCGAGCTGGTGCATTCGCACCTGCGCTTCGTCGTGCACGTCGCCCGCGGCTACAACGGCTACGGGCTCGGCCTCGGCGACCTCGTGCAGGAAGGCAACATCGGCCTGATGAAGGCGGTGAAGCGCTTCGATCCCGACCAGGGCGTGCGCCTGGTCAGCTTCGCGGTGCACTGGATCCGCGCCGAGATGCACGAGTTCATCCTGAAGAACTGGCGGATCGTCAAGGTCGCCACGACCAAGGCGCAGCGCAAGCTGTTCTTCAACCTGCGCAAGAGCAAGACGCGCCTGGGCTGGCTCAACGCGGAGGAAGTGCGCGCGGTCGCCGCGGACCTCAACGTGTCCGAGCGCGAGGTCGTCGAGATGGAGTCGCGCCTGTCCGGTCGCGACATCGGTTTCGACGCGCCCGACGACGGCGACGAGGACGGCCCGCCGAGCCCGGTCGCGTATCTCGCGGCGCAGGGCGAGGATCCGTCGCAGCTCTACGAGCGCGAGGACGAGGAGGGCAGCCAGCTCGACGTGCTGCGCGAAGGCCTCGCCGAGCTGGACGCGCGCTCGCGCGACATCGTCAAGCGCCGCTGGCTCGACAGCGAGAACAAGATCACGCTGCAGGAACTCGCCGACGAATACGGCGTCTCTGCCGAGCGCATCCGCCAGATCGAGGCGAACGCGCTCAAGAAGATGCGCGCGCTCTTCGCCGCGTAATCGCATCGCACGGCGTTCTGGTGGGCGGCCCGGGAAACCGGGCCGTTCTCTTTTGGGGCGTCCGCAGCGTCGCTCACGCATCGTCGCGGCGCGCTGCGTTATACGGGAGCACCCGTTCCGAGTCGCGCCATGGACCCGTCCACGCCGCCCATCCACGTCGATGCGGTCACGGCCGCCGGCGAAGTCAGCCTTCGCTTCGATCGGTGGTTCGAGCAGCACCATCTCGACCTGCCCCCGGAGACGCGCGCGCAGTTTGTGCAGATGGGCATGGAGGCGCTGCAGCGCTGGCCGGAACGCTCGAGCGGCGAAGTGCTCGACGAACTCATCGCCGAACTCGACACGCGCCTGGGCGAGATCGTCGACGACACCGCGTCGGCGGCGCAGGCGCGTCGCGGCGATGCCTCCACGCGCCCGCGCGGCCTCGCCCGCCTGTTCGGACGCCGCAGCGACCGCCGGCACTGATGCGCCGCGAGCTTGTCCGCACGAGCCGTTTCCTGAGCCGCGTGCTGCGGCATGCGCCTGGGTCGATCGGGCTCGACCTCGACGCCTCGGGCTGGGCCGACGTGGACGCGCTGATCGAGCGGGCGAACCGCCATGGCGTCGCGCTCGACGATGCGCTGCTGCGCGAAGTCGTCGACAGCAACGACAAGCAACGCTATGCCTTCGATGCCCAGGGCCTGCGCATCCGCGCGAACCAGGGCCATTCGATCGACATCGACCTCGGGCTGGTGCCCGTGGAGCCGCCCGCGCGGCTCTACCACGGCACCGCGACCCGCTTCCTGCGCTCGATCCTGCGCGACGGCCTGCACCCGGGCCGGCGTCGCCACGTGCATCTGTCGACCGACCTCGACACCGCGCGGCGCGTCGGCGCCCGCCACGGCATGCCCGCCGTGCTCGGCATCCATGCGCACGCGATGCGCACGGCGGGCCACGTCTTCCATCGCTCGGAGAATGGCGTCTGGCTGGTCGACCGTGTGCCGCGTATGTTCATCGAGTATCCGGACACCGGCGGGGCGCGCTCGTCCGATATCGCGACCGTCGATGACCGCGGCTAGGGATTGCAGGCGGCGAGTGCCGGGCAATGGAGCCGGCGCTCCTGAACGTTGCGCACGAGCCTCTATCGGGAGGCACGCATGCGCATCGGGCTGATTTCCGATACCCATGGCCTGCTGCGCCCCGAAGCCGTCGACGCCCTGCGCGGCAGCGACCACATCCTCCACGCCGGCGACATCGGCGATCCCGCGATCCTCGAGCAGCTGGCCCGGCTCGCGCCCGTCGACGCGATCCGCGGCAACAACGACACCGCCGCCTGGGCACGCGACCTGCCCGACACGCGCATCGTCCGGCTCGGCGGCATCGCGATCTACATGCTGCATGACCTCAAGACGCTCGCGGGGCATCCGCCGGGCGAAGCGGTCGCGGTGATCGTCGCCGGGCACTCGCACAAGCCGTCGATCGAAAGACGCGATGGCGTGCTTCAGGTGAACCCGGGCAGCGCGGGACGCCGACGCTTCAGCTTGCCGATCACCGTCGCGGAGCTGGTGATCGATGTGGGCCGGATTGACGCGCGCATCGTTCCGTTGCTGCTCGACGCCTGAGGCACCGACCGCCGTCCGGCGTGCCGGACGGCGGTCGGGTCTCAATGCGCGGGTGCAGGCTGCGGACGCGCCGGCGTGAACTGCGGGTCCTGCCGCCGCGCCTGCAGCTTCACCGCCACCGCGTGCATCTCGCGACTGCTTTCCGCCACCGACTGCCGGCTCGCCTGCGGCGCGCTGATCGCGTCGGTCGTGCGGTTGAGCCCCGGCTCGTCGCGCATCGGGTTCACCTGCACCGCGCGCACGAGTGTATTCGTCGCGTTGAACTCGACGCGATCGACGCGGGTAATGTTTTCACGCAGCAATTCGGTCGTCAGCGCGGCGGCGATACGCTCGCTGTGCGGACCGGGCGTGGTGCCCCTGGCGCGCTCGGCCTCCCGTACCTTTTCGAGCGCCTGCTCGTACAGCGCATGGTGCGGGTGCCCGGCGGACGTCACCAGCCGCGCAGTGGCATCCTGCAGTGCCTTCTGCGTGAGAGGTCCGAAGTAGCCCTGATCGTTGAGGCCGTGGTCGTGCTGGAAGCGCCGTACGGCGTACAGCGTCGCGGCGTCGAATCGGCCATTCGCCGGCAGTAGCGAGCCCTGTTCGTCGCGATAGTCCAAGCGATCGAGATGCTGCTGCAGGGCGCGAACCTGCGGGCCCGATTCCCCCGTCGTCAACGCACCATCTGCCATCGCTCCTGGGCGCCCGTGTGACACGGGCGTGTGTGGAGGCAGCGCGCTGGCGCCCTGTGCAATGGGCGCCAAGCGGTCGAGGTAGCCCTCACGGAAGCGGCGGTTCCACTCGTCTGCCGCGTCGATCCGGTGCCGTAATGCGTTCTGGCCGCCGTTGATGTCGCGTGTGGCCGCGGGCACGTCCGTCTGATGTCCGTTCGCGCGGACACGTTCATTCCAATAAAGAATTGCGATCTTCGCGGCGATCTCCCGCTCGGCTGCACGCTCGGGATGGCCCACCAGATCGATGCCGAGCTTGCGCCCCACCTCCTCGTAGTGGTCGCGCCCGGTCAGCTGGACATAGCCACGTCCGCGGAATTTCCAACCGTCTCCGGCCTCTGTGTTGCCCAGATTGCGTGCTCCCCACGGTCCGCCGTAGACCGCCTCAGCGATGCCCTCGGGTCCCCTGCTGGTGATTGCCTGTGCTTCCGCTAGTGTCGTCAACCCGTTGCGACCATCGTGCCAACGGCCATGGCGGTCCGTGTACGGGCCGAAGACCTCCAGCAGGCGCGTCGCCGAGTAGCGGGTGCTCTCCGTCATGCTGCGGAATCCGCCGGACTCCACCTGGATCTGGCCCATGAAATTGGCCAGTTCTCGTAGGTCGGTGATGCCGGCTTGCCGGGCCGCTTGCAGCAGGTACACGTCATTCCCGTTCGTGCTCATGTCCTTCCTCCTTGATGGTTGATACGCGGACGCTACTGCAGGCCCTTCGCGACGCGGGGGTCCGGGGACCACTCACGGGTCACCCGGATCACGTCCACCGAATCGCTTTCCTCCAGCGTTTCCATGGCACAGGCAAGATCCGCGATCTTCTGTCCCGACCTGTTGAAGACAGCGACGCCCGCGCGTGCAAGCCCCGCATCGCCCGAGATCGAATACAGCGCGTAGGTCGTCGATGTGACGTCGAACGAATAGGCATAGCCACCGGTCGCGCCTGCGAATAGGAGCGACGTGCGGTGGAATGACGCGTCCACCGCTCCTTCGTTGGCCGGGTAACGCAGTTCTGCATGCGTCGGTGTGCCAAAGCGGTAGAACGCAGTCTCCGCCGAGGTCCCGCGCATGCACAGCGCAGCCGTCTTTCCACTTCCAGCGGTACGGCATGCGAACAGGGTGGAAGTGCCACCCGCACAGCCATCGTTGCGGTACACGGCACCCTCCGACTGGGCGGTGGACGCGTGTGCAGCGCGGGCCGATGCTCGAGTCACGGGCTCGCGGTGCTCGCGGGAGGCGCTCGCCTCGGTGCCGCGGGAGGTCGTCCCGGCGTCGCCGGCGTGCATGTCGGGCACCGCCGGGGCGTCGGCGGTGCTACGGGGCGCGACTGTTTCCCGGGAGCATGCGACGAGCGCTGCTCCGGCCAGGAAAAGAGAAAATATAGGGCGCTTCATGGTCGTCCTCCTTGAGAAAAATGAAACGTGTGCGCACAACGACGACCCTCAGCGACAGGCCGATTGTGATATGGGACAGCATCGCCCGCTCGCCGAGACCGGCCGATGCGGCAGTCGTAGCGAGTACCCGGGGCAGCTAGGGATGTTCGTGCACGTCCTTGGCAGATGCATGGCCCCGTCCTGGGGCGGCGATGGCGAGGCCTCAGCCTATCCGGTCCGCCAGCAACTGCTCCAGCTTGACCTGGTCCTGGGCGAAGTTGCGGATGCCCTGCGCGAGCTTCTCCGTCGCCATCGCATCCTCGTTGTGCTGCCATCGGAAGGCAGCTTCGTCGATGCGAGCGGGCGCGGTGTCGCGGGTGCCGTCGGCGACCAGCGCGCGCGCGAGCGGCGCCTCGCTCGCCTGCATCTCGCCGAGCAGGTCGGGGGAGATCGTGAGACGGTCGCAGCCCGCCAGCGCGGTGATCTGCGATCAGCGGCTTGCCGCCGGCCGGCAGCAG
>NZ_BAAGAB020000062.1:0-15388 GCF_047159895.1 Lysobacter xanthus | reverse complement strand
GCGGGCGAGCTGCTGGAAGCGGCGCTCACCGAGAACCCGCCCTACGGCGCACAGGTGACGCTCGACCTCGAGAAGGCGAGCTCGGGCTGGAACGCGCCCGCGCTGTCGCCGTGGCTCGACCGTGCCATCGCCGACGCGAGCCAGGCGTTCTTCGGTCGTCCCGCCGTATACATGGGCGAAGGCGGCAGCATCCCGTTCATGGGCATGCTCGGCGAGAAGTTCCCGGGGGCGCAGTTCATGATCACGGGCGTGCTCGGCCCGCACAGCAATGCGCACGGCCCGAACGAGTTCCTGCACATTCCGATGGGCAAGCGCGTCACCGCGAGCGTTTCGCACGTGCTGCACCAGCACCACCTCGCGTCCGTCCGCGGCGAGACGCAGGGCGTGGCCGCGCAGGCGGGTGGCGAGGACCGCGGCGCGCACGGCTGCTGCTGAGTCCGCGGCACCAACCCGGAACGGCGCCCGCGTGGCGCCGTTTCCGTTTGCGGCGGCCGTCCACGCAGTGGCGACGCCGGCCCCCGCAGCATCGGGTCGACTTCCCGCGGGGCGCAACCATGTTCGACGGCTTCTTCGGCTATCTCATCGGCGGCGCGGTCGTCGGCATCCTCGCGCGCATCCTCAAGCCAGGCCCCGAGAACGTCGGGTTGATCATGACGATCCTGATCGGCGCGGCCGGCGGCGCGATCGCGGGCGCGCTCGTGCCGGGCGGCGGCGCGATCGCCTGGGTGGTCGCGATCGTCGCGGCGATCGTGCTGCTCGTCGTCTACCAGGCGATGTTCAAGCGCTCACGCGATCGCCGCGTCCATCGCGGCCGCTGAGCGTACCGCTCAGCGCAGCAGGAACTGCACCACGCGCTCGGCCAGCGCTTCCGGAGACTCACCGACGGTGTCGAGCACCAGTTCGGCGTGCTCGGGCACCTCGTAGGGGGAGTCGATGCCCGTGAAGTTCGGGATCTTGCCGGCACGCGCCTTCGCGTAGAGGCCTTTCACGTCGCGCGACTCGGCGAGCTCCAGCGGCGTGTCGACGAAGACCTCGACGAACTCGCCGTCGTCGAACAGCTCGCGCGCGAGGCGGCGCTCGGAGCGGAACGGCGAGATGAAGCTCACCAGCACGATCAGCCCGGCGTCGGTCATCAGCCTGGACACCTCGGCCACGCGGCGGATGTTCTCGACGCGGTCCTCGTCGGTGAAGCCGAGGTCCTTGTTGAGCCCGTGGCGCACGTTGTCGCCGTCGAGGATGTAGGTGTGCAGGCCCATTGCGACCAGGCGCTTCTCGACGAGGTTCGCGATCGTCGACTTGCCCGAGCCGGACAGGCCGGTGAACCAGACGCAGCGCGGCGACTGCGCCTTGAGGCGCGCACGCGCCGCCTTGTCGACGTCGACGTGCTGCCAGTGGATGTTGGCCGCGCGGCGCAGCGCGAAGTCGATCGTGCCCGCGCCCACGGTGGCGTTGGTCTGGCGGTCGACGAGGATGAAGGCGCCGAGCTCGCGGTTGTCCGCATAGGCCTCGAACGGCACCGGCTGGTCGAGGTAGAGGTTGCAGAAGCCGACCTCGTTCATTTCGAGATGCTTGGCGGCCAGCGATTCCTGCGTGTTCACGTCGACCTTGTGCTTGATCTCGGTGACGCTCGCGCCGACCTCCTGCGTGCCGACGCGGAGCCAGTACGGGCGGCCCGGCAGCAGCGGCTGCGCATCGAACCAGAGCAGGTGCGCGGCGAACTGGTCGCTGACCTCGGGCGCATCGCCGGCGGCGGCGAGCACGTCACCGCGGCTGACGTCCAGCTCGTCGGCGAGCGTGAGCGTCACCGCCTGGCCGCGCACCGCGACATCCAGGTCGCCCTCGGCGGTGACGATGCGCGCGACTTTCGAGCGCCGGCCGGAGGGCAGCGCGACCACGTCGGCGCCCGGCTTCACCGCGCCGGCCGCGATCGTGCCCGCGAAGCCGCGGAAATCCGGGTGCGGGCGATTCACCCACTGCACCGGCAGGCGGAATTCGAGGTGCGACGGCGCGTCGGGCGGCACCGCCTCGAGCCATTCCAGCAGCGTCGGGCCGGCGTACCACGGCGTGTTGGCCGAACGCGCGATCAGGTTGTCGCCCTCGAGCGCGGAGAGCGGCACCGGCGTCACCCGGTCGATGCCGAGCGTGGACGCGAGTTCACGGTACTCGGCGGCGATGCGCTCGAAGGTCGCTTCGTCGTAGCCGACGAGGTCCATCTTGTTGACCGCCAGGAGCACGTGCCGGATACCGAGCAGCGAGACGATGTAGCTGTGGCGACGGGTCTGCGTGAGCAGGCCCTTGCGTGCATCGACGAGCACCGCCGCCGCGTCCGCCGTGGACGCACCGGTGGCCATGTTCCGCGTGTACTGCTCGTGGCCCGGGCAGTCGGCGACGATGAACTTGCGGCTCGCGGTGCCGAAGAAGCGGTAGGCGACGTCGATGGTGATGCCCTGCTCGCGCTCGGCTTCGAGCCCGTCCATCAGCAGCGCGTAGTCCACGCGCTCGCCCTGCGTGCCGTGGCGACGGCTGTCCTTCTCGAGCGAGGCGAGCTGGTCCTCGAACAGGCCACGCGTGTCGTGCAGCAGGCGGCCGATCAGCGTGCTCTTGCCGTCGTCGACGCTGCCGCAGGTGATAAAGCGCAGCAGGCCACGACGTTCGTGGTCGGCCAGGTACGCCGCGACGGTGGCGGCGGCATCGTCCATGCGCGTCATCAGAAATAACCTTCCCGCTTCTTCTTTTCCATCGATGCCGACGGATCGTGGTCGATCACGCGCCCCTGACGCTCCGACGTGGTCGCGACCAGCATCTCGGCGATGATCTTCTCCAGCGTGTCCGCCTCGGACTCCACCGCACCCGTGAGCGGGTAGCAGCCGAGCGTGCGGAAGCGGACGCTGCGCTGCGCCGGCGTTTCACCGTCCCGAAGTGGCAGGCGTGCGTCGTCGACCAAGATCAGCGCGCCGTCGCGCTCGACGACGGGCCGCTCGGCCGCGAAGTACAGCGACGGCACCTCGATGCGCTCGCGGTAGATGTAGAGCCAGATGTCGAGCTCGGTCCAATTGGACAGTGGGAACACCCGCACCGATTCGCCCGGCTGGATGCGCGCGTTGTACAGGTTCCAGAGCTCGGGACGCTGGTTCTTCGGGTCCCAGGCGTGCTGGCGGTTGCGGAACGAGAAGACGCGCTCCTTCGCGCGCGACTTCTCCTCGTCGCGCCGGGCGCCGCCGATCGCGGCGTCGAAGCGGTACTGGTCGAGCGCCTGCTTGAGCGCCTGCGTCTTCATCACGTCCGTGTGCACCGTGGCGCCGTGCGTGATGGGATTGATGCCCTGCGCGAGCCCGTCGGGATTGGTGTGCACGCGCAGCTCGACGCCCGTCTCGACGGCGCGCCGGTCGCGGAACTCGATCATTTCCCGGAATTTCCACGTGGTGTCGATGTGGAGCATCGGGATCGGCGGACGCGCGGGGGCGAAGGCCTTGACCAGCAGGTGCAGCAGCACGGAGCTGTCCTTGCCCACCGAATACATCATCACGGGGTTGCGGAAATTCGCCGCGACCTCGCGAAAGATGTGGATCGCCTCGGCTTCGAGGCGGTCGAGGTGGCTCAGGGACGGCAGGGGCATCGACGGGACCGCGCGGTATCGGACCCGGCGATTATGGCGGGCGCCGCCGTCGTGGAGCGGCGCGGGGGTCGGGACGGTCACGGGCGTTCACGGAATCCGGGGCGGGCAGTCTGTGCGCGTGACCACCCGCGTGGAAGTTCGTCGCGGGCATGAGGACATGAGCGGCGGTCCTTTCCGTGCGGGAACGCGGGGCGCGAGGCTGCTCCTCCCGACGAGCCACCCGGTCGCGCCATGTCCGCCGTTCCCCTCCCCGCCCCGCTGCCCGATGGTCGTGTCGACCTGCTCGACCGCCTGACGGACGGGCTCGGACGCGACGCGCTCTGGTGGCTCTCGGGTTATGCCGCCGGCCTCGCCCGCGCGCAGGAGCCTTCGCTGGCCCGGCCTCAGGCAGTGGCCGCAAACGCGCCTCGTCTCACGGTCGTCTATGGCAGCCAGACCGGCAACGCGCGGCGCGCGGCGGAAGCGATTGCCGCGCGGCTGGGCGGGGCCGGGCTCGACGTGCGCCTGCTCAATGCCGCGGAGTACCCGCTGCGCGAGCTGAAGGCCGAGAAGCTGCTCGTCGCGGTGATCAGCACGCAGGGCGACGGCGATCCGCCGGACGACGCACGTGGCTTCGTCGAGCACGTGCTGGGCTCGCGCGCGCCGCGGCTGGAGGGCCTGCGCTTCGGCGTGCTCGGCCTGGGCGATTCCAGCTATCCGCAGTTCTGCGCGATCGGCCGTCGCCTCGACGAACGCTTCGAGGCCCTCGGTGCGCAGCGCTGGCTGCCGCGCGGCGATGCGGACCTCGACATCGACGCCGTGGCCGGGCCGTGGACGGACGCGGCCCACGCGGCCGCGCGCGACCTCGCACCGGCTCCGGCGCTCGCGACCGTCACGCCGATCCGCCCCGGCGCCGCGTCGGTGCACGGCCGCGACGCCCCATTCGCCGCACCCGTGTTGGCGGTGCAACGCATCACCGCGCGTGGGGCGACGCGCGACGTCCGCCACGTCGAGCTGTCACTGGGGGGCTCCGGCCTCACCTACGAGCCCGGCGATGCGCTGGGCGTCTGGCCCGTCAATCCGCCCGCGCTGGTCGACGAGATCCTGGAAGCGCTGGCGCTCGATGGCGATGCGCCGGTGGACGCGAAAGTCCGCACGCTCCCGCTGCGCGAGTGGCTGCTGCGCGAACGCGAGGTGACGCGGCTGTCGCGTCCGCTGCTGGTCCGACACGCCGAGCGCGCGAAGTCTGCCGAACTCGATGCGGTGCTCGGCACGGCCGGAGGCGCCGACCTCGCGCGGCTGCTCGACTCGACGCAGTTTGTCGACCTGGTTCGTGCGCATCCGGCCGCGTGGTCGCCGGCCGACCTGGTCTCCGCGCTGCGGCCGCTGACGCCGCGGCTGTACTCGATCGCCTCCTCGCAGCTCGAGGTCGGCGACGAGGCGCATCTCACCGTCGCGCATGTCGAGTACACCGCGGACGGACACGTCCGCTGGGGCACCGCGTCGCACCTGCTCGCCGGGCTTCGCGAGGGCGACACCGCCCGCGTGTTCGTCGAGCGGAACGCGCGTTTCCGGCTGCCCACGGATGGCACGCGCGACGTGCTGATGATCGGCCCGGGCACGGGCGTCGCGCCCTTCCGCGGCTTCGTGCAGCACCGGGCACACGCGGGGGCGGCCGGCCGCAACTGGTTGCTGTTCGGCGCGCCGCATGCGCGCACCGGCTTCCTCTACCAGCTCGAATGGCAGCAGGCGCTCAAGCGCGGGACGCTGCACCGGCTCGACCTCGCCTTCTCGCGCGAGCAGCGCGACAAGGTCTACGTGCAGCATCGCCTCCGCGAGCACGGCCGGGAGGTCTATGCGTGGCTCGAGGGCGGCGCGCACCTGTACGTCTGCGGCGCGGTCGCGATGTCGAAGGACGTGCATGCGGCGCTCGTGGAGATCGTCGCGACGCACGGGGGACGCAGCCCCGCGGGCGCTGCCGAGTGGCTCGATGCGTTGCTCGCCGAGGGGCGCTACGCCCGGGACGTCTACTGATGGCGCTCCGCCAACCCCGCTCCGCCCGAATGCGCTGTCGACGCTGAACCGCGCGCGACACCGCCATCCCTACGGAGACATGCCATGGCCGCCCATTCGGTCGAAGACATCAAGAAGAACAGTCGCGCCCTGCGCGGCACGCTGGTCGGGAGCCTCGCCGACCCCATCACGGGCGCCATCGCCGACGACGACCAGACACTCATCAAGTACCACGGCAGCTACCAGCAGGACGACCGCGACCTGCGCGAGGAACGTCGCCAGCAGAAGCTCGAGCCGGCCTACCAGTTCATGATCCGGACGCGCACGCCCGGCGGCGTCATCACGCCGTCGCAGTGGCTGAAGCTGGACGCCGTCGCCTCGACGCACGCCGAGCGCGGCCTGCGCATCACCACGCGCCAGGCGATCCAGTTCCACGGCATCGTCAAGCGCGAACTCAAGGCGACGATGCAGGGCATCAATGCGGCGCTGATCGATACGCTCGCCGCCTGCGGCGACGTGAACCGCAACGTCGCCATCGCCGCCAACCCGCTGCAGTCCGACGTGCATGCCGGCGTGTATGCCACGGCCGCGGCGCTGTCGGAGCATGTCCTTCCCAATACTCGCGCCTACCACGAGATCTGGCTGGACGAGGAGCGCGTCGCCGGCACGCCGGAGCAGGACCCGGTGTACGGCGAGGCCTACCTGCCGCGCAAGTTCAAGATCGGCTTCGCGATCCCGCCGACGAACGACGTGGACGTCTTCGCGCAGGACCTCGGCTTCATCGCGATCGTCGAGGACGGCCGCGTCGTCGGCTACGACGTGAGCGTCGGCGGCGGCATGGGCGCGACGCACGGCGACCCCGACACCTATCCGCGGCTGGCGGACGTGATCGGCTTCGCCGCGCCGCAGGACGTGATCGCGCTTGCCGTGGCGGTGGTGACGACACAGCGCGACTGGGGCAACCGAACGCTGCGCAAGCGCGCGCGGTTGAAGTACACGATCGACGATTGCGGCCTCGAGGCGTTCAAGGCGGAGGTCGAGCGCCGCGCGGGCTTCGCGCTAGCGCCCGCACGCGCCTTTGCGTTCGACCACAACGGCGATCGCTTCGGCTGGGTGGAAGGCCACGACGGGCGCTGGCACCTCACCCTGCGCATTCTCTCCGGCCGCCTGCAGGACGGGCCGGCCGGCGCGCTGCAGACCGGGCTGCGGGCGATCGCCGCGCTGCTGCAGGGCGTCGACGGTGCGCAGATCCGCCTCACGCCCAACCAGAACCTGGTCATCGCGAACGTCGACGCCGCGCACCGCGATCGGGTCGACGCGCTCGCCGCGGCGCACGGCCTCGACACGTACGCGCGGTCGACACCCTCGCGCCTTGCCGCGCTCGCCTGCGTCGCGCTGCCGACCTGCGGCCTCGCGATGGCCGAGGCCGAGCGCTACCTCCCGGCGTTCCTCGATACGTTCGAGGCGCTGCTCGACCGACACGGGCTGCGCAATGCGCCGATCCACGTGCGCCTGAGCGGCTGCCCCAACGGCTGCTCGCGACCGTACCTGGGCGAGATCGCGCTGGTCGGCAAGGCGCCCGGGCGCTACGCGCTTCGCCTCGGCGCGGACCACCGCGGCCAGCGGCTCAACACGACCTATCGCGAGAACGTCGACGAGGCCGGGATCGTCGACGCGCTCGACCCGCTGCTGGCGCGGTACGCGGCCGAACGCATCGGTCCCGAACGCTTCGGCGACTTCCTCGTGCGCAGCGGCCTCGTCGGTACGCCGCGGCCGATCGCGATCGCATTGCAGGCGGAGGCGGCCGCATGAGCACGCCCGATCCGGTCACCGCCGCCGAGTCACCCCGCGCACTGGCCGAACTCAATGCATGGCTGGGTCGCCAGACCGCCGAGGGCCGGGTGGCCTGGGCGCTCGAAAACCTCTCGGGCGGCCACGCCCTGTCGTCGAGTTTCGGCGCGCACGCCGCTGTGAGCCTGCATCTGGCGACCCAGCAGAAGCCCGACCTGCCCGTGATCCTGATCGACACCGGCTACCTGTTCCCGGAAACCTACCGCTTCGTGGACGAACTCACGCAGCGGCTGTCGCTCAACCTGCACGTCTACCGGCCGCAGATCGGCATCGCCTGGATGGAGGCGCGCTTCGGCCGGCTGTGGGAGCAGGGGCTCGACGGACTCGAACGCTACAACCGTCTGCGCAAGGTCGAACCGATGCAGCGCGCGCTCGACGAGCTGGGCGTGCGCTGCTGGATCGCGGGCCTGCGCCGCAGTCAGTCGCGCTCGCGCGCGAACGTCGACGTGCTGGAACTGCGCGACGGCCGCTGGAAGCTGCATCCGATCGTCGACTGGACCGATCGCGACGTCTACATGTACCTGCAGGAGCACGACCTGCCCTACCACCCGCTGTGGCACGAGGGCTACGTCTCGATCGGCGACATCCACACCACCCGCCCGCTGGACGCGGGCATGAGCGAGGAGGAGACGCGCTTCTTCGGGCTCAAGCGCGAATGCGGCCTGCACCAGCCCTGGGAGAACGAGGACCGCGCGGCCTGACCGCGCCGGCCTCAGGCCTGGAGTTCGCGCTGCAGCGAGGCCCAGTCGGGCGGCGTCGGCCAACGCGGCTCGTCGGTGCCGGCGACCGCGCGGCGCAGGTCGGTGCGGTCGAGCTGCGGTGCGACGGCGGTGAGCAGCGAGAGCGTGTAGTCGCGCAGCACCCGTTCGCGAGGCAGCACCGCCCACGCGATGCATTCGGGCACGACGTCCGGCGCGGGCAAGGCGCGCAGCGCGTCGAGGTCGTCCGCGCCCACGGCCATCTCGGCGAGCAACCCGACGCCCAGCCCGGCGCGCACGTAGGTCTTGATGAGGTCCGCATCGCGCGCGGTCATCGCGATTCGCGGCTCCAGCCCGCGCGCCGCGAACGCACGGCGCAGCGAGGAGTCGGCCCGCACCGACGATTCGTAGCTCACCAGCGGCACGCCGGCGAGCGCCTCGAGCGTCGGTGCCCCGCCGTCGGCGAGCGCATGGTCCCGCGGCACCAGCACCAGCCGGCGCCAGCGGAACAGCGGCACCGCGATGCCGCCGGCCGGCGGCGCGCCCGACGTGCTGATCACCGCGACGTCGGCCTCGCCGCGCGCGAGCAGGTCGAGCACCTCGCCCTCGCCGCCCGGCTGCAGGTGCACGCTCATCTGCGGGAAGGCGCGACGCACCTGCGCGATCGCGCCCGGCAGCACGTGGCGCGCCTGGGTGTGCGTGGTGGCGATGACCAGCCGGCCCTGCGCGTCGCCGCGCACGTTCGCCGCGTACGAGCGGATGTTCGCGGCCTCGGCGAGCAGTCGGCGGGCATGCGCGAGCACCTGCTGCCCGGCCGGGGTGATGGAGTCGAGCGAACGGCCCTTGCGGGAGAACAGCAGGAAGCCCAGCTCGTCCTCGAGCTGCTTCAGCTGCTTGGACAGACCGGGCTGCGTGGCATGCACGCGCTCGGCCGCCAGCGTGATGTTGAGGCCCGAGTCGGCGATGGCGACGAAATAGCGGAGCTGGGCGAGGGTCATGACGGTCGGGTCGGCGGGACGGCGGGACGGAGCGGCTCGTAACGACGCCGGACGGCAATGTTATCCATCGCTTCATTCGCATGAAAGGATTTTCGTAACTTCACGCTGAAAACCCGATGGCCGGTCGCTCATGCGTTCTGGACATATGCCCGTCACCAGTGCTTATTTCGCAGCGTCGTTCCGTCGGCCTACGGTGCAGCCATTCCCACGCCGGATCGACGCCGTGTCCGCAACACCCGGTTCCGCCCCGCTCTTCCCCCTGTTCGTCGACCTCCGCGGCCGGCGGGTGCTGGTGGTCGGCGGCGGCGCGGTGGCCCGCCGGAAGGTGCAGGCGCTGTTCGAGGCCGGTGCCGACGTGTCGATCGTCGCCCCCGACCTCGTGCCCGAACTGCAGGTCCTCGCGAACGCCGGCACGTTGGCGCACGTCGCCGAGGCGTTCGCGGCGTCGCGGCTCGACGGCGTCTGGCTGGTGGTCGCCGCCACCGACGACTCAGCGACCAACCGCGCGGTGGCGGATGCGGCGCACGCGCGCCGCGTCTGGGCGAACGTGGTCGACGATGTGGAGCTGTCGAGCGTCCAGGTGCCGGCCCGCGTCGAGCGCGGGCCGCTGCAGGTGGCGATCTCCAGCGGCGGGGGCGCGCCCATGCTCGCGCGGCATCTGCGCGAGAAGCTCGAAGCGGAACTGGACGAGAGCTGGGCCGACCTCGCGCGCCTGCTCGCGCGCTACCGCCGGCTGATCCGGGCGCGCTTTCCGGACATCGGCGCCCGACGCGTCTTCTTCGACCGCCTGCTCGCCGGCGACGTGCCCGGATTGCTCCGGGCCGGCCGTGAACGCGAAGCGCGCGACCGGCTGCGCGCCCTGCTCGCGACGTCGGCGCGCGCCACGCGCGGCCGCGTGATCCTCGTGGGCGCCGGCCCGGGCGACGCCGGACTGCTGACGCTGCGCGCGCTGCGCGTGCTCGCACAGGCCGACGTGGTGCTGCACGACCGCCTCGTCGGCGCCGACGTACTCGCCCGCGTGCGACGCGACGCCGAGCTGATCGACGTCGGCAAGACCGCCGGCAGCACGGACAGCCTGCAGGCGCACCAGGACACGCAGTCACGCATCCATGCGCTGATGCTCGAACACGCGAAGGCCGGTCGCATCGTCGTGCGGCTGAAGGGCGGCGATCCGTTCGTGTTCGGACGCGGTGGCGAGGAACTCGAAGTGCTCGCCGCGCACGGCATCGATTTCGAGGTGGTGCCCGGCGTCACCGCGGCACTCGCCTGCGCGGCGTATGCGGGCATTCCGCTCACGCATCGCGCCCACGCGCAGTCGGTGCGCTTCGTGACCGCGCACGCACGGGACGACGGCGACGAGCCCGACTGGGCCTCGCTCGCCACGCCCACGCAGACGCTCGCCGTCTACATGGGCATCGCCGCGGCGCCGCGCGTGTCGGCCCGGCTCATCGAGCACGGCCGCGCGGCGTCCACGCCGGTCGCGATCGTCGAGAACGGTTCCCGCCCGGGCCAGCGCGTGATCGTCGGCACGCTCGACCGCCTCCCCGCGCTCATCGAGGCGCATGCGGTGCGCTCGCCCGCGCTGCTCGTGGTCGGCGACGTCGCCGCGCTCGCCTCGCGCCTGCACTGGTTCGGCGCGCCGCCGCTCGGCG
Organism: Lysobacter xanthus; assembly: GCF_047159895.1. Taxonomy (NCBI): domain Bacteria; kingdom Pseudomonadati; phylum Pseudomonadota; class Gammaproteobacteria; order Lysobacterales; family Lysobacteraceae; genus Lysobacter; species Lysobacter xanthus. Next base: position 4,581 of record NZ_BAAGAB020000062.1, on the reverse strand, counting down.
AGTCCGACGCGCTGCTCCGGGCCGCCGCCTGAGGCCCGCCGCACCGATCCACAGTATTCGACCAGCGGCACGCCGGAACGCACCGGCGCGTCGCACCCTACCGGCTCCCCACGCGAACCCCGACCATGGCCCTCTTCGACAGCATCCTCGACACCATCGGCGGCACGCCCATCGTCCGCCTGCATCGCCTCGCCCCGCGCAACGTCACGCTCTACGCGAAGGTGGAAGCCTTCAATCCGGGCGGCTCGGTGAAGGATCGCCTGGCGCTCGCGATCGTCCTCGACGCCGAACAGCGCGGCGCGCTCAAGCGCGGCGACACCATCATCGAGGCGACGTCCGGCAACACCGGCATCGCGCTCGCGATGGTCGCCGCGGCACGCGGCTACAAGTTCGTCGCGGTGATGTCCGATTCGTTCTCGGTCGAGCGCCGCAAGCTCATGCGCGCCTACGGCGCCCGCGTGATCCTGACGCCGGCCGCCGAGCGCGGCACCGGCATGGTGCGCAAAGCGAAGGAACTGGCGGAGAAGCACGGCTGGTTCCTCGCGCGCCAGTTCGAGAACGAGGCGAACCCGGCCTTCCACCGCAGCACGACGGGCCCCGAAATCCTGCGCGACTTCGCCGGGCGCCGCCTCGACTGGTTCGTGAGCGGCTGGGGCACCGGCGGCACCATCACCGGCGCCGGACAGGTGCTGAAGCTCGCCCGCCCCGACCTGCGCATCGCGGCGGCGGAACCGGCGGGCGCCGCGCTGCTCTCGGGCGATGCCTGGCAGCCGCACAAGATCCAGGGCTGGACGCCCGACTTCCTGCCCGACGTGCTCGACCGTTCGATCGCCGACGAGATCGTGAAGGTCGACGACACGCTCGCGCGCGACACCGCCCGTCGCCTCGCCGCGGAGGAAGGCATCTTCGTCGGCATCTCCGCCGGTGCCACCGCCGCCGCGGCGCTGCGCATCGCCGAGTCGGCGCCCGAAGGCTCGGTCATCCTCACGATGCTGCCCGATACCGGCGAGCGCTACCTGTCCACCGTGCTGTTCGAGGGCGTGGCCGAAGGGTCCGACGACGACTGGCTGCAGTCCATCGGCGATACCAGCCTGCCCTGATCCGGCGCACCCGGGGCGTCGGGGATCCACTCGACGCCACGACGCGATTGCTTTACACAGGTCGACGTGGACATATCGTCGTGCATGCGCGGAACTGGCGGCCCGTCGCAGCACGCGGCGCACTTCCGGAGTTCGACCATGTCACGCATCGCCCTCCTCATCGCCCTCCCGCTTGCCCTCTCCGCCCCGCCGCTCTTCGCCCAGCACATGCAGCACGCGGCAGCCGCCCCGACCGCAGCGGCCGCGGCCTCGGTTCCCGCGCCGAAGCTGCATGCCGCGCTGCGCTCGCTGTGGCACGGCCACGTGGTGCACGCCCGGGAGTACGCCTACGCCGTGCACGCCGGAAACGCGAAAGCCGCCAAGCGCGCGGACGCGGCCGTGGTCGCCAACGCCAAGCAGATCGCGGGCGCGGTCGGCAGCTTCTATGGCGACGCCGCCGGCAAGCGCATGCTCGAGCTGCTGGCCGGCCACTGGGGCGCGGTGAAGCAGATCACCGACACCGCCCGCGCCGGAAACAGCGCCGGCCACACCAGGGCCATCGCCGACCTCACCCGCAATGCGCAGGCGATCGCGGCGTTCCTGTCCGGCGCCAATCCCTACCTGCCGAACGACGCCGTGTTCGGGCTGCTCGCCGCGCACGGCGGCCACCACGTCGCGCAGATCGACGAGGTGATGAAGAACGACCACAAGGCCGAGGCGGCCACGTGGGTCGCCATGCAGAAGCACATGGACACGATCGCCGACGCGCTGGCCGGCGCGATCGCGAAGCAGTTCCCGGCCAAGGCGAGCTGATGGCGCTGGCGCAGCTCGGCAGCACGCGACAGGCCCTGCTGCGCCACCTGCTGCGCGGCGGGCCGGACGGTGGCGACGTCGAGTCGCTCTGCCTCGCGCTGCGCATCAGCCACAACGCGGTGAGGCAGCACCTCACCGCGCTGACGGCGGCCGGCTTCGTCGAACACGCCGCTGCGCGACGCACGGGCGGCCGGCCGCAGTCGCGCTACCGGCTGACCGCGGGCGGGCAGGACCTGTTCCCACGCAATTACGGCCTGATCGCCGGTGCGATGCTCGGCGCGATCACGGAGCGCATGGGCGACGACGCGACGCGCGGCCTGCTCGCCGACATCGGCACCCGGCTGGGGCACGCCGACCCCATCGACCCCGACCAGCCCGACGCGGACATCGCCAGAGCGCTCGCCGAGCGCCTGCAACGCGCGGGCTACGAGGCGGTGCCGACCCTGCGCGGCGGCCAGCCGCAGGTCGAAGCCTTCAACTGCGTCTTCCACGCGATCGCGCGCGACAACCCCGCGGTCTGCCGCTTCGACATCGCCTACATGGAGGCCGCGAGCGGCCGCCGCATCCAGCACGCCGAATGCATCGTGCGCGGTGGCCACGTCTGCCGCTTCCTGATCGGCCACGACGCGCCGCCCACGCGCTGAGCGTCCCGACCGGGTCGCGATTGCGCCTTCGCGCGACCTCGCTACCCTGTCCGCTCGCGGCCGTCGCCGCGCGGAGCAACGATGGATCTCGGCATCACCCCCGACGCGCGCGAAACCGCGCGGCTCGACTGGGCCCGGTTGGCGACCGGCAACCCCGACATCACGCTGGTCGCCGCCTCGGCCGACGCCGGCTTCCGCAGCTACTGGCGCACCGTCGGCGAATCGCCGGCGCGCATCGTCATGGATTCGCCGCCGGACAAGGAAGACGTGCGCCCGTGGCTCGCGATGCGCGACGTGCTCGAAGCCGGCGGCGTTCGCGTGCCCCGCGTGCTCGCCCGCGACGTCGAGGACGGCTTCCTGCTGCTCGAGGACCTCGGCGCGCAGACCTACCTGCACGTCATCATCGACACCAACGCGGACGACCTCTTCGAAGCCGCCGTCGACCAGTTGCTGAAGCTCCAGGCGATCGCGCCGCCGCCGGGCCTGCCGGTTTACGACGAGGCCTTGTTCGCGCGCGAACTGCGCCTGTTCGACGAATGGTTCCTCGTGCGCCACCTCGGGCACGAACTGGACTGCGACGATCTCGAGAACCTCGACCTCGCCTATCGCCGGCTCATCGACGCCGCGCTCGCGCAGCCCACCGTGCTCGTGCACCGCGACTTCATGCCGCGCAACCTGATGCCGACCGACGACGGCGAAGGCCCGGCGGTGCTCGACTTCCAGGATGCGGTGGTCGGCCCGATCGCCTACGACGCGCTGAGCCTGTTCAAGGATGCCTTCCTCAGCTGGTCGGAGGCTTCGGTGCATCGCTGGCTGCGGCGCTACCACGAGCGCGCCGAGGCCGCGGGGCTGCCGGTCCCGCCGGTCGACCGCTTCCTGCGCGATGCGGAACTGATCGGCGTGCAGCGCCACCTGAAGGTGCTCGGCATCTTCGCGCGCCTTCATCACCGCGACGGCAAGCCCAAGTACCTCGAGGACGCGACGCGCTTCGTCGCCTATCTCGACGCCGTGGTGCCGCGCCACCCCGAGCTCGAGCCGCTCGCGCGCGTGATCGAGCGTCGCGTGCGCCCGACGTTCCCGCGCATCGACGCATGAGGGCGCTGGTCTTCGCCGCGGGCCTCGGCGAGCGCATGCGCCCGCTGACGCTCACCACGCCGAAGCCGCTGCTGCCGGCCGGCGGCAAGCCGCTGATCGTCTGGCATCTCGAGAAGCTAGCGTCGATCGGCGTCACCGACGTCGTCGTCAACACCAGCTGGCTCGCGCCGAAGTTTCCCGAAGTGCTGGGCGACGGCGCCGACTGGGGCCTGCGCCTGCGCTACACGTACGAAGGCCTGACGCCGCTGGAAACCGGCGGCGGCATGTGGAACGCGCTCGGCGAGCTGTCGCCCGACGGCGCCCCGTTCCTCGCCGTCAACGGCGACGTCTGGACCGACTACGACTTCGCGCGGCTGCCGCGCGAGCTGGCGGGTCTCGCCCATCTCGTGCTCGTCGACAATCCCGCGCACAACCTGTCCGGCGACTTCGCGCTCGACGGCGACCGCGTGCGCAGCGAGGGGCCAGCGCGCCTGACGTTCTCCGGCGTCGGCCTGTACCGCCCCGCGCTGTTCGACGACTGGCGTTCCATCGTCGGCGATGCGTCCGGCGCCTCCGAAACGCCGCCGCGGTTCAAGCTCGCGCCGCTGCTGCGCGCGGCGATGCGCGCCGATGCCGTGGGCGGCGAGCACCATGCGGGTGCGTGGACGGATGTCGGCACCCCGGAGCGGCTCGCGCTGCTCGACGCGTCGTTGAACGGGACATAGGGCTGCGGCGTCGCGCGACGCGAGCGTTGTCGCGACGCGACGGGATGCAGGGCGGACCCGTCCGCTCAGCGACTGCCCGGTGCGAGCGCATACCCCGCATGTGCGCGAACCCATAACGGACGGAACGCCGACGCAGCGCGGACCGGGGCATTCGCCCGACTACAGGCCGCGGCGCCCGGCACCGCCGTCGCGGCGACGGCTCAGGCCGAACGGCTGCCCCCGCTGCCGTCCGCCCCCAGCACCTCG
>NZ_BAAGAB020000061.1:0-16031 GCF_047159895.1 Lysobacter xanthus | reverse complement strand
GCTGATCGACGAGGCTCCAGAGCCTCACGCGGCAAGCTTGAAGCCTCACCGCCGAGGCTCGAAGCCTCATCCACCAGCGCGCGGTCGATGACCAGGGGCTTCGCGACCGGCTCGAGGATCGCCAGCAGGTCGGCACGCAGCGCCGTGAGCAGCGCCTGCGCATCGGCGAATTCGCGCGCCTTCATGCGGCGGCGCAGGCGTTCCACCAGCTCGGTCGTCGCGGTGACGCCGACGTCGGCGGTGATGAGCGCCGTCTCGATCTCGTCGAGCAGGTCGTCGTCGAGCTTCGGGTTGCGCGAGAAGAGTCCGCCGAGCGAGCGGGTGATGGCATTGCCACGCAGGCGGTCGAGCCAGCCCCGCCTGCCGGGCGCCGCGGCAGGGACGGTCGGGCTCGCGCCGGGAACGTCGGCCTCGTCCTGCACCGGCATCGACGCAACGGGCTCGGCCGCCGGTTCGACGAACGGCGCTTCCAAGGCTTCGACCGCCGCTCCGCGGTCGAGGTCCGCCGTCGGGGTGTCGAGCACGCCGATGTCCGCCGTCAATTCGGCCACCGTCGCGGAAGCCCGATCGTTCACGGCCGTGTCGGGCATCGCCGGAATCGCGTCGGCGACCGGCTGCGTGTCGTCCGCCGACGCCTGCTCGGCATCCGGTTCCGGCATCGGCGCCCCGAAGGCCGCGGCGATCTCCTCGGGCGACATGCGCCGTTCGGTATCGTCGGGCTTCTTGCGGCGCAGGAAACTCAGCATCGGCGGCGTCGGAATAGGGGAAAATGTGCGCGACATGCTAGCACCGGCCCTCCCGAGCTCCCGATGAACACACCGACCGGCAAGATCCGGCTCATCGCGGGCCGATGGCGTGGCACGCGGCTCGACGTGCCTGCCGTCGCGGGCCTGCGCCCGACCGCGGACCGCGTGCGCGAAACCGTCTTCAACTGGCTGATGCCCGAACTGCCGGGCGCCGCCGTGCTCGATCTGTTCGCAGGCACCGGCGCGCTCGGGCTGGAAGCCCTGTCGCGCGGCGCAGCCGCGGCGGTGCTGATCGAACGCGACCCGAAGCTCGCCGCGGCACTGCGCGGCACACTCGGGCGGCTGGAAGGCGGCGGCCGCGGCGAGGTCGTGCAGGGCGACGCGCTCGCCTGGCTGCGCGCCTCGCAGGGCATGTTCGACGTCGCGTTCGTGGACCCGCCGTTCGCGGGTGCGCTGTGGCCGCAGGTCTGGCCCGTGCTCGCGCCTCGGCTGCGGCCGGGTGCGCTGGTCCACGTCGAGTCGCCGCTCGCGGTCGATCCGGCCCCGCCCGAGCGCTGGAGCGTCCATCGCGAGGGGCGCACCCGCGAGGTGCGCTACGCGCTGCTGCGCACCCCGGCGACCGCGCCGCCCACTGCTACACTCGGAACCGCACCGGCGGCCGGGGGGCCGTCGTCCCGATACGAGAGTCCATGACCGCGGCCCGTCACCGCACTGCCGTCTATCCCGGTACGTTCGATCCGATCACCAACGGCCACCTCGACCTCGTCGACCGGGCGGCGCCGCTGTTCGATCGGCTGGTGATCGGCGTGGCGGAGAGCCCGTCGAAGGGCCCGGCGATGCCGCTCGAGCTGCGCGTGCAGCTGGCCCGTGACGCGCTGTCGCACCGTGCCAACGTCGAGGTCCGCGGCTTCAATTCGCTGCTGGCGAACTTCGTCCGCGAGGTCGGCGGCGGCGTGCTGCTGCGCGGCCTGCGGGCCGTGTCCGACTTCGAATACGAATTCCAGCTGGCGAGCATGAACCGCCACCTGATCCCCGAGGCCGAGACGTTGTTCCTGACGCCGGCCGAGCAGTTCGGTTTCATTTCTTCATCGCTGGTACGCGAGATCGCCCGCCTCGGCGGGGACGTCTCGGGCTTCGTGCCGCCGGCGGTGGCCTCCGCGCTGCAGGCCCATTGGCGGCGCACCTGACGTCCAACCCCGAGGAATCGCATGAAGACCACCACCCGCCTGATGCTGCTCGCCGCGCTCGCCCTGCCGGTCCTGGCGGCGTGCAAGAAGGAAGAGGCCCCCGTCGCGAAGGTCGAGAAGGCCGCCGTGGCCAAGCCGGCCAACACCACCGACGAGAACGCCTGGAACGCCTACATTTCCGACCAGGTGACCCGCCATGTCGACGGTGCGACGAGCACCATCGCGTACACGCTGCCGCTGCCCGGGTCCGAGGACTTCGACGGTTCGTTCCAGCGTGCGGTCGACAAGGCCAAGGAAGACGTCGCCCGCGGTGGCGTTGAAGGCACCCTGATGGCATTCGGCTCGGCGAGTTCGGCCAAGACCGCGGACATGATCATCGGCGCGTTCCAGGGCGTGGGCACGGACACGATGAAGGGCGTGCGCGTGCTGTTCATCGGCGACGCCGCGGACCGCGACCGAGCGGAAGCGGCCGTCAAGCCGTCGGGCGCCAAGTTCGAGTTCGTCGAAGCCAAGTAACCCGCCGGGCGGAGCGCGGCCCATTTCGACGGCCGGCCTGGTGCCGGCCGTCGTCGTGTCCGGACTCCGGCGTTCCATTCGTGGCCCCGGCGCGTGCGCGCCGCGTCAGCCCGCGTGCGGGTGGTGGGTGAGACAATGGCCCCGATTCCCCGACGCGTGCCGCGATGTCCCTCCGGATCAACGACCTCTGCGTGAACTGCGACGTCTGCGAGCCCGCCTGTCCCAATCAGGCGATCTCGCAGGGCGAAGTGATCTACGTCATCGATCCGGCGCGCTGCACCGAATGCGTCGGCCATTTCGACGAGCCGCAGTGCGTCGTCGTCTGCCCGGTCGAATGCATCGACCCCGACCCCGTCCATCCCGAATCCCGGGAAGCGCTGCTCGCCAAGGCCATTGCGCTGGCAGGCGGCCCGCTGGAGCACGCCTGATGCGCCCCGTTCTGCATGCCGTCTCGGTTGCCGTCCTCTCGCTGGTCGCGGCGTTTCCCGTCGCGGCCAGGCCACCGATGGCGAAGCCGGCGGTCGCGTCGGCCCGTCCGCCGGGCGCGGCGATCGCGAGCGCGCATGGACTGGCCACCGAGGCCGGCCTGCAGATGCTGCGGCAGGGCGGCAATTCCTTCGACGCGGCGGTCGCCGTGTCCGGCGTGCTGTCGGTCGTCGAGCCGGTGAGCTCGGGCATCGGCGGCGGCGGCTTCTTCCTGCTGCACGACGCCAGAACGGGGCGCGACGTCTTCGTCGACGCTCGCGAAGTGGCCCCCGCCGCGGCGACGCCCGCCGCGTTCCTGGACGCGAAGGGCGACCTCGACCGCGACCGCGCGCAGAACGGCCCGTGGTCTGCCGGCATTCCCGGCCTGCCTGCCGCGCTGGTGCACATCGCCGGCCGCTACGGGAAGCTGCCCCTCGCGACCTCGCTCGCGCCCGCGATCCGCATCGCGCGCGAAGGCTTTCCGGTCTATGCGCGCCTGGAGAAGGGCTACGCGAGCCGGCGCACCGTGATGGAGCGCTATCGCGGCACGCGCGAAGTCTTCCTCGCCGACGGCGATCCGCCGAAGGAAGGCGAGCACGTCGCGGCCGCTGGTCAGCCGGTTCGGCGAGCCGGTGTAGTGGAAGAGCCGGCCGCCCCGTCGCAGCACGCGCGCGAGCTGCTCGTAGAAGGCTCTCGAATAGAGTTCGCCGGCGATGCCGAAGCGCGGCGGATCGTGCAGCAGTGCGTCGAATGCGGCGTCCGGGAGGCCTTCGATGGCCTGCGAGACGTCGCCTTCGCGCAGCTCCAGTCGCCCGCCGCTGGACGATGCGCCGGGGTCCGGGGACCACGGATTGAGCGTGCGCAGCCAGAGCACGTCCGGATTCTTCTCGAAGGACAGGATCCGTGCCGCGCCGGCCTCGAGGCAGCAGGCGGCGAAATAGCCGAGCCCGCCGCAGGTGTCGAGCACGGCGCGGCCCTGCGGCGCGACGAGCGCGACCTTGCGTCGCGCGTCCTCCAGCGGCGAGGCCTGGGCGGTCGGCAGCATCTTGATGCCGTCGATCTCGAACGTCGGCGGGCCCCAGTCGGTCGGGACGAGCTTGATGAGCGAGCCGGCATATCGCGAGACGGCCTCGAAGTCGTCGCCATCCCACCAGTACACCGTGCGGTCCTTGAGGCGGTCGGCGTACGGGTAGGTGGTGCCGCGCCACGTCCAGCCGGTCGGGCCGGTCGCGGCCTCGGTGGAGGAGCGGCCGAGGTCGAGCGAGCCCGTCCAGGTCGGCGTGCCGGCGTCGCGTGCGGCGGCGAGCGCCGTGGCGACGGGGCGGGTGAGCAGGGGTCCGGTGTAATGCGCCATGCGCGCACTTTACGGGGCGCACGCGCGGAACCACCCCGCGACGCGGCATGGGCACTGCGGCCACAATGCGGCTCCACGTCCCGACGAGCCCTGCGATGACCCAGCCGCCCGCCTTCCATCCGATCGGCACGCCCGGCCAGCCCTGGGGCGAGGCGGAGCGCGAAGCCTGGCGCTCGAGCCTGGTGCGGCGTCGCGCGTACGCGGACGACGTGCTCGCGGCCGTCGACCGGCTGCGCGACCGGGCCGACGTCGTCGAGTACGGTCGCATGGAGCACGACGGCGTCGCCTATCCGCTGTTCGCCCTGCGCAGTCGCGATTGGAGCCCGTCGCGCCCGCTCGCGCTGGTGACGGGCGGCGTGCACGGGTACGAGACCAGTGGCGTGCACGGCGCGCTGCAGTTCGCCGAGCGGCACCTGGGCGATTACGCCGGCCGCCTCGACGTGCTCGTCGTGCCCTGCGTGAGCCCGTGGGCGTACGAACGCATCCATCGCTGGAACCGCGACGCGATCGACCCCAACCGGTCGTTCGCGGGGGAAGGTGCCTGTGCCGAGTCCGCCGCGCTGCTGCGCCTTGTGGCGCCGCTGCGTGAGCGGGTGCTGGTGCACATCGACCTGCACGAGACGACCGACAGCGACGAGAGCGAATTCCGTCCGGCGCTGGCCGCACGCGACGGCAAGGCCTACGAGCCCGAAGGCATTCCGGACGGGTTTTACGTGGTGGGCGACACCGAGAATCCGCAGCCGGCGTTCCAGCAGGCGATCATCGAAGCGGTCGCGCAGGTCACGCACATCGCGCCGCCGGACGACAAGGGCGAGATCATCGGCTCGCCGGTGGTTTCGCCGGGCGTCATCGAATATCCGCTGCGTGCGCTCGGCCTGTGCGCCGGCATCACGCCGGCGCGGTTCACGTCGACCACCGAGGTCTATCCCGACAGCCCGCGCGCGACGCCGGCGCAGTGCAACGAGGCGCAGGTCGCCGCGGTGCTCGCGGCCCTGGAGTTCGCGCTCGCGAACCGCTGAGCGTCAGCCCGAGGCGGCGCCGAGCCGGTTGAGGTCGGCGTTTTCCAGCACGGCGGGCGGGGCCGGCTCGCGCAAGGCGGCCAGCATCGCGCGGCCGACGTGCGTCGTGGTGGTCATGAGACGGGGCAGGGCGCGCGTGGCGAGGCCGAGCAACGGGCCGCCGATCGTGTAGCCGACCGAGCGCAGCCCGTGCGGCGAGCGCACGCCATCGACCGGCTGCACGATGCCCGGCCGCACCATCAGCGTGCGCAGCCCCAGCGTCTGCAGCACGGCCTCGGCCTGGCCTTTCACCTTGAGCGGCATCAGCGCGCTCGAGGGATCGGCTCCGGCGCCGGACACGTAGACGAACGTCCCACCCGGGTTCGCCTCCGCGAAGACGCGGGCGATGTGCACCGTGAGATCGACGGTGACCTCGCGGAAGGCAGCGGCCGACAGACCGGGCACGGTGCCGATGCAGTACAGGCAGGCGTCGAGCCCCTGCAGATCCGACGCCGGGACCTCACGCAGGTCGGGTCGCACGACCTGCTCGATGCGCGGGTCGTCGATGTCCACGCGCCGGCGCCCGAGCAGCACGATCCGCTCCACGTCGGGCGCCGCGCGGCACGCGGCGAGCACGCCCTGTCCGACCAGGCCGGTCGCGCCGGCGATGAGGATGCGCATGGGTCACTCCGTTGCGGGTCGACGCGAGCATAGCCGTGCCGCGGTCGAGCCGGTCGCGAAGCCGGGTTAGGCTTGGCCGATCGACACGAGGCCAACCGAATGACCGCGACCGCCGACGCCGCCCGCCTGCCCCGCCAGGTGCCCTACATCATCGGCAACGAAACCTGCGAACGCTTCAGCTTCTACGGGATGCGCAACATCCTGACGCCGTTCCTGGTGTCGACGCTGCTGATGTACGCGCCGGAAGCCGAGCGCGCGGGCATCGCGAAAGAGGTCTTCCACAGCTTCGTGATCGGCGTGTACTTCTTTCCGCTGCTGGGTGGGTGGCTGTCGGACCGCTTCTTCGGCAAGTACAACACCGTGCTGTGGTTCTCGCTGGTCTACTGCATCGGCCACGCGATGCTCGCCTTCTTCGAGGATCACCGGACCGGCTTCTACGCCGGCCTGTTCCTGATCGCATTGGGCTCGGGCGGCATCAAGCCGCTGGTCGTCTCGTTCGTCGGCGACCAGTTCACGCAGGCGAACAAGCACCTCGCGAAGGTGGTCTTCGACGCGTTCTACTGGACGATCAACTTCGGCAGCTTCTTCGCGTCGCTGCTGATGCCGATCTTCCTGCGCGAATACGGGCCGGCGGTGGCGTTCGGCATTCCGGGCATCCTGATGGGGATCGCCACGCTCATCTTCTGGCTCGGCCGGCGCGACTACGTGCGCGTGCCGCCCACGCGGGGCGAGGACCCGCATTCGTTCTTCAACGTGGCGCGCGATGCGCTCACCGCGCAGGCGCCGGGGCAGGGGCGTCCCGGCCTGGCGGTCTCGCGCGCCGGTGCCGTCCTGGCCGTCGCGATGCTCGCCTGCTGGGCGATCGAAGCCGGAGTCGGCGAGGGCACGCTCGGCTTCTGGCCGAAGGACGCCGGCTTCGTCATCACCGCCTGCCTCGCGCTCGGCGTGCTGATCGCCACGGGCGGTATCGGCACGTCGCTGCAGCTCGAGCGTGCACGCGGCCGGCACCCGGATGCGGCGGTCGACAGCGTTCGCGCAGTGCTGCGCATCATCATCGTCTTCGCGTTGACGACGCCGTTCTGGTCGTTGTTCGACCAGAAGGCGAGCACGTGGGTGCTGCAGGGCGCCGAGATGCGCGTGCCGCACGAGGCGTGGTGGTGGCCGAGCTTCCTGGTCAAGGAGGCCGCGCAGATGCAGGCGCTCAATCCGTTGCTGGTCATGCTGCTCATTCCGTTCAACAACGTGGTGCTGTTCCCCGCGTTGCGCCGCATGGGCTTCGAGGTCACCGCGCTGCGGCGCATGGGCTGGGGCATCGCGCTCTCGGGCGTGGCGTGGATCGTCGCCGGCCTGATCCAGCTCAACCTCGACGGCGGTGCCGAAACCTCGCTCGCCTGGCAGGCGCTGCCCTACGTCCTGCTGACGCTCGGCGAGGTGCTGGTCTCGGCGACCGCGCTCGAATTCGCCTACAGCCAGGCCACGCAGGCGATGAAGGGCGTGATCATGGCCTTCTGGTACCTCGCGAGCACGTTCGGCAGCCTGTGGGTGCTGCTGACGAACGCGGCGGTGCGCAACGACACCGTCACCGGGCACATCGCCACCACCGGCCTCAGCGAGAACGCGTTCCTGATGTTCTTCTTCGCCGGCTTCGCCTTCCTCGCGGCGGCGGCGTTCGCCCTGTACGCGAGGCGCTACCCGGTGCAGGACCACTACCGCGCGGCGTAGCCGGCTGCGGCCGCTGTGATCCCGCCGTCGCACGGCGGCCGCGAGCATGACGGGCTTTCCGATGCGGAGCCCGCCATGCCTACCGACCCGAGCACCTCGTCCCGCCAGGCCACCCTGTACCGCATGGTCCTGCCCGACCACGTCTGCCCGTTCGGCCTTCGCGCCCTCGACCTGCTCGAGTCCGAAGGCTTCGACGTCGACGATCGGCCGCTGCGCTCGCGCGAGGAGACCGAAGCCTTCAAGCAGGAGCACGGCCTCCGCACGACCCCGCTGGTCTTCGTCGGCGAGGAGAAGGTCGGCGGCGCCGACGACCTGGAGCGCTGGCTCGCCAGCCGCCAGTGACCCCGCGCCGGCCCGCCTTGCGCGCGCCGGTCGCCAACGCTGACCGGTTCGGGATCGGCGTCACGGAGCAGTACTTCTGGCCCAGCCGCGGTTGGGTTTGCCCACCGTACTCTCCGGGGTTTCGCGCCATCGCCATGGCGTGTCCAACCGGAGCTCCGCCTTGAAGACCCCGCTTCTCACGCTCGCGGCCGCCGTCGCGCTGGCCCTGGCCGCGCCCGCTTTCGCGCAGGACGACGACCACTGCCTCGACGAGGCCTGCAGCCTGCAGGCCCTGCTGCCCGCCGACACGGCGACCGCCGCCGCGCCCGACGCCATCGCCGCGCCCAAGCTCGGTACCTGGGGCGTCGACCTCGCCGGCATGGACCGCAGCGTCAAGCCCGGCGCCGACTTCTTCGGCTACGTCAACGGCAACTGGGCGAAGACCACCCAGATCCCGGCCGACCGTTCCAGCTACGGCGGCTTTGCCGTGCTGCGCGACCTGTCGGAGGCGCGCGTGCGCAAGCTCGTCGAGGGCTATGGCAGCGACCCGACGAAGGGCGACGACGCCTCGAAGGTCGGCGCGCTATACCGCGGCTTCCTCGACGAGGCCACGATCGAGAAGCTCGGCGCGAAGCCGCTGAAGCCGCGCCTCGACGCGATCCGCGCGGTCAAGGACCGCACGCAGATGGCGGCGCTGATGGGCCGCGCGAACGGCGACTTCGGCCGCAGCCTGTTCGGCATCGGCGTCAGCGACGACGCGCGCGATCCGGATCGCTACGCGCTGTACATGAGCCAGTCCGGCCTCGGGCTCGGCGACCGCGATCTCTACCTCGACGCCAAGTTCGCGCCGCAGCGCGAGCGCTACCAGCAGTACGTGGCGCAGATGCTGAAGCTCGCCGGCTGGGACAAGCCCGCCGAGCACGCTGCCGCCATCATGGCGATGGAGACGAAGATCGCGGACGCGCACTGGACGCGTGGCCAGAGCCGTGACCGCGACAAGACCTACAACCCGGTGAAGATCGCCGAGATCGCGGCCAAGGCGCCGGGCTTCGCATGGGATGCCTACTTCGACGCCGCCGGCGTGCAGAAGGCCGACCGCGTCATCATTCGCCAGGACACCGCGATCCCGAAGATCGCGCAGATCTTCGCGTCGACCGACCTCGACACGCTGAAGGCGTGGGAGGCGTTCCACACCACCGACCAGGCCGCGCCGTTGCTGTCGAAGGCGTTCGCCGACGCGCAGTTCGAGTTCCGCTCGAAGTTCATGAACGGCCAGCCCCAGCAGCGCGAGCGCTGGAAGCGCGCGGTCGGCTTCGCGGAAGGCGCCATGGGCGAGGCGATCGGCCGCGACTACGTGCAGCTCTACTTCCCGGCCGACTCCAAGGCCAAGATGGACGCGCTCGTCGCCAACGTGAAGGAGGCCATGCGCGCGCGCCTGAACCAGCTCGAGTGGATGAGCCCGGCGACCAAGACCGAGGCGCTCGCCAAGCTCGATAACTTCGGCCTGAAGATTGGCTACCCGGACAAGTGGCGCGACTACAGCGGGCTGAAGGTCGTCGCGGGCGACGTCTTCGGCAATGCCGAGCGCGCGCAGCGCTTCCAGTGGGATTACGACCGCGCGCGCATCGGCGGCCCGGTCGACGAGCTCGAGTGGGGCATGACGCCGCAGACGGTCAATGCCTACTACTCGTCGGTGAAGAACGAGATCGTGTTCCCCGCCGCGATCCTGCAGCCGCCGTTCTTCGATCCCGATGCGGACCCGGCCGTGAACTACGGCGCGATCGGCGGCGTGATCGGCCACGAGATCATCCACGGCTTCGACGACCAGGGGCGCAAGTCGGACGGCAAGGGCGTGCTGCGCGACTGGTGGACGAAGGAGGACGCGCAGAAGTTCGAGGTGCAGGCCGCGAAGCTCGGGGCGCAGTACGAGGGCTTCGATTTCCCGACGCTGCCCGGCGTGCACATCAACGGCAAGGCCTCGATGGGCGAGAACATCGGCGACCTCGGCGGCATCACCATCGCGCTGGAGGCCTACCACCGTTCGCTCGGCGGCAAGCCGGCGCCGGTGATCGAAGGCTTCACCGGCGACCAGCGCGTCTTCCTCGGCTGGGGCCAGGTCTGGCGCACGCTGTTCCGCGACGATGCGCTGCGCCAGCAGCTCGTGGGCGACCCGCATTCCCCGGGCCAGATCCGCGCGTTCGCGCCGTTGCGCAACCTCGACGCCTGGTACACCGCCTTCGGCATCACCAAGGCCGACCCGCTGTACATCGCGCCGGAGGACCGCGTCCGCATTTGGTAAGCGGATCGCATGAATGCGAAGGGCCGGTGTCTCGCGACACCGGCCCTTTTTGTGCGGGGCTTCGCCCGTCAGCCCATCGACGCGGCATCGATCACGAAGCGGTACTTCACGTCGCTGCGGAGCATGCGCTCGTAGGCGGCGTCGATGCCGTCGGCGCCGATCATCTCGATGTCCGCCACGATGCCGTGCTCGGCGCAGAAGTCGAGCATCTCCTGCGTCTCGGGGATGCCGCCGATGAGCGAGCCCGCGATCGAGCGTCGACCGAAGATCAGCACGCCGATGTTCGGGCTCGGATGCGGGTCCTCCGGCACGCCGACCAGGCAGAGCGTGCCGTCGCGCTTGAGCAACGACGTAAACGCATCCAGCACGTGGCTCGCGGCCACGGTGTCGAGGATGAAGTCGAAGCTGCGCGCATGCGCGGCCATGGCCTCGGGATCGCGCGAGATGACCACCTCGTCCGCGCCGAGCGCATGCGCGTCCTGGCGCTTGCTCTCGCTCGTGGTGAAGGCGACGACGTGCGCACCCATCGCGTGGGCGAGCTTGATGCCCATGTGGCCGAGCCCGCCGATGCCGACGATGCCCACCTTGGAGCCTGGGCCCACCTTCCAGTGACGCAGCGGCGAATACGTGGTGATGCCGGCGCACAGCAGCGGCGCGACGGCCGCCAGCTGGTCCTGCGGATGGCGGATGCGCAGCACGAAGCGCTGGTCGACCACGATGCGCTGGGAGTAGCCGCCGAGCGTATGCCCGGGCGCGTCGGGCGTCGGCCCGTTGTAGGTGCCCACGAAGCCGTTCTCGCAGTACTGCTCGAGGCCTTCGCCGCAGGCCGCGCAATGCTTGCAGCTGTCGACGAGGCAGCCCACGCCGACCGTGTCGCCGACCGCGAAGCCTTGCACCTCGGCGCCCACCGCGCTGACGTGGCCGACGATCTCGTGACCCGGCACGCACGGATAGAGCGTGCCCGACCACTCCGAACGCACCGTATGCAGGTCGGAATGGCAGACGCCGCAGAAGGCGATGTCGATCTGCACGTCGCGCGGGCCGGGCGCGCGGCGTTCGATGGCGAGGGGGACCAGTGGCTGGTCGGCGGCATGCGCGCCGTAGGCTCGGACCGTCATGGAGAACTCCTGGGGCAGGGGAGGGGAGAGCGTAGGCGCATGCGGGACGCGCGGCGGACCGGCCGTCGCGCCGCTGCGTTCCAGCGTCAGGCGCTGCCGGGGCGCAGCACGACCTTCCGGCAGTCGTCGAGCTTGTCGTTGAACATCGCATAGCCCTGCGCGGCCTGCTCGAGCGGCAGCCGGTGGCTGATGATGATCTCCGGCGACAGCGCCCCTTCGCCGATGCGCTCGAGCAGCGCCGGCATGAACTTCGCGGTGTGCGTCTGTCCCATCTTGAACGTCAGGCCCTTGTCGAAGGCGTCGCCGAACAGGAAGCCGTGGATGAAGCCGGCGTACACGCCGGGGACGCTGACGGTGCCGCCCCGGCGCGTGGCGGCGATGCACTGGCGCAATGCAGTGCCGCGCGCGGTCTCGAGCTTGAACGTCTCCATCAGGCTCTCGATCGGATTGCCCTTGGCTTCGAAACCGATCGCGTCGATCGAGGCATCCGCGCCGCGTCCGGCGGTCAGCTCGACGATGCGCGCGGCCGGGTCGCCGACGTCGTCGAAGTTGATCGGCTCCACCCCGTAGGCCTCGACCGCGAAGCGCAGGCGGTAGTCGTGGTGATCGACCATCAGGATCCGCTCCACGCCCACCATCCGCGCGCAGGCCGCGCTCATCAGGCCGACGGGGCCCGCGCCGTAGATGGCGAGCGTGTCGCCGGGGCCGACGCCGGCGTTGACGACCGCCTGGTAGCCCGTGGGCAGGATGTCGGACAGGAACAGCACCTGTTCGTCGTCGAGCACGTCCGGCAGCTTCAGCGGGCCGACGTTCGCCTTCGGCACGCGCACGTATTCGGCCTGGCCGCCGGATACGCCGCCGTAGAGGTGCGTGTAACCGAACATGGCGGCGCCAGAGGGGATGCCCTTCTTGTTGAAGATCGCGCCGCGGTCGGGATTGGTGGTTTCGCAGGCCGCGAACAGCTCGCGCTCGCAGAAGAAGCAGGCGCCGCAGCTGATGTTGAACGGCACCACGACGCGATCGCCAACGCGAAGGTCGGTGACGCCGCGCCCGGCCGCCTCGACCACGCCCATGAACTCGTGGCCGAGGATGTCGCCGTCCTGCATCGCGGGCAGCTTGCCCCGGTAAATGTGCAGGTCCGAGCCGCAGATCGCGGTCGCGGTGACGCGCAGGACGATGTCATCGTCGGCCTCAATCACGGGATCGGGCACGGACTCGACGCGGACGTCCTTCGCGCCGTGGTAGGTGAGGGCCTTCATGGCGGTCTCCGCGGGGAAAGCGCGAGCTTCGCTCCGCCGCGCTTCAGGCGCCGTGCAAGCGGCCGTGCATTGGCGCGCCGCCTACAATGGCGCCCCGATCCGAGCGGTGCCGCGATGAGTACTCCGACCCCCTGTCCCGCCTGCGGCCTCGACAACACCTATCCCGACGGCGCCTTCCTCGTCTGCGCCGACTGCGGACACGAGTTCGACCCGGCGGCCGCGCCGGTCGCCGGTGACACCGTGCGCGATTCGAACGGCAACGTGCTGCAGGCCGGCGACACGGTCGTGGTGATCAAGGACCTCAAGGTGCGCGGCAGCTCGATCCCCCTGAAGCAGGGCACGGTGATCCGCGGCATCCGCCTGGTCGACGGCGACGTCGAGCACATCGAAGGCCATTCCGACAAGATCAAGGGCCTCGTGCTGAAGACCTGCTTCCTGCGGAAGGCCTGACGCGCGCTCAGCGCGGCGGATCGTCCTTCTTCGCGTCGTCGTCGGTGCCCGAATCCGTGCCGGCCATGCCCGCGCGGCCGGTCAGTACCGATGCGCCGCTCGAGCTCGAGCGCCCGCGCAGGTCGTCGGAGGTGCCGGTCGCCCCGTAGGCACCGATCGCCTTCGCGCCCGCGCGCGAGGCGGCGGCGGAGCCGGTGACCGTATCGGACGCGGGACGCGGCGCGCCGTCGGCGGCCGTGCCGTCCGTGGTGGCGCAGGCGGCCAGGCTGCAGGCGAGCAGCGCGGCGGCGAGGGGATGGAGATGCATGGGCGGCTCCTGGGCGGGCGCGGCTGCGTTCGGCGGCCGCGGGGCGGGACGTCCACGCTAAGGCGGCAGGCATGAGGGCCGGGCGAAGCGTCGCGCGCTGCACTGCCGCATGGCGCGCGGCGGCACGCGTCTATGCTCGCGGCGTCCCTTTCCGAGATCGGCCATGCCCGTCCTGCGTCCCGCCGTCCTGAGTCTTGCCCTCGTGCTCGCCGCCACCGCCCATGCCGCGGACGCACCGCGCGCGAAGTACCCGGCCTTCCCGAGCGAGACGCCTGCGAAGTTCACTCCGGTGGCCACGCGCGACGGCTTCGAGCGTCGCTCGGTGATGGTCCCGATGCGCGACGGCGTACGCCTGCACACGGTCATCCTCGTGCCGAAGGGTGCGAAGCACGCGGGCATGCTGCTGACGCGCACGCCGTACGACGCCGACGCGCTCACCACGCATCGCGCCAGCCCGGACCTCGCGTCCAACCTGCAGGGTTACGACAACGCGACCGACGTGATCGTCGAGGAGGGCTACATCCGCGTGGTGCAGGACGTGCGCGGCAAGTACGGCTCCGAGGGCGACAACGTCATGAACCGCCCGCTGCGCGGCCCCCAGAACCCGACGCCCGTCGACGACGCAACGGACACGTACGACACCATCGACTGGCTGGTGAGGCACGTGCCCGAGTCGAACGGGAAAGTCGCCACGATCGGCATCTCCTACGACGGTTTCGAGCCCTTGATGTCGCTGGTCGATGCGCATCCGGCGCTCAAGGCCGCGGTGCCGATGAATCCGATGGTCGATGGCTGGATGGGCGACGACTGGTTCCACCACGGCGCGTTCCGCCAGACGATGATCCCGTACGTCTACGAACAGGAAGCGAGCCGCAAGAACGAGCACCGGTTCGCGAGCGGCGTGCGCGACGATTACGACTTCTACCTGCGCCACGGCAATGCCGCATCGGTGGGCGAGGCCTTCGGGATGGAGCAGCTCGGCTTCTGGCGCAAGCTGCTCGCGCATCCGGCGTACGACGCGTTCTGGAGCGACCAGGCTGTGGACCGCGCGTTCGCAGCGCGACCGCTGAAGGTGCCGGTGCTGCTCGTGCACAGCCTGTGGGACCAGGAAGACATCTACGGCGCGCCGGCGATGTGGCGGGTGCTGAAGGCAAAGGATCCGGACGGCACGATGGTGCGGCTGGCGATGGGGCCGTGGCACCACGGGCAGTCGATCGGCGACGGGAGCGGCCTCGGCGCGCTGCGCTTCGGCAGCGATACGTCCAGGTGGTTCCGGCAGAACGTGCTCAAGCCCTTCCTAGCGCAACACCTCAAGGACGACGCACCGGTCGCCACGCTGCCGCGGGTGGTCGCGTTCCAGACCGGCACGAACCTCTGGCAGTCGCTGCCTGATTGGCCGCGCGCCTGCGCCGAGGGCTGCGCCTCGAGCGAACGGGCGCTGTACCTGCAGCCGGATCACCGCGTCGGCTTCGACGCGCCGCCGACCGCTGCAAGCTTCGACGAATACGTGAGCGATCCCGCGCATCCCGTGCCGTACCGGCAGCGTCCCAATCTCTCGATGGGCGACGACCACGACGGCTGGAAGCGCTGGCTGGTCGACGACCAGCGCGAGGCCGCGAGCCGGCCCGACGTGCTCACCTACGTGAGCGAGCCGCTCACGGCGCCGCTCGCGATCGCCGGAGCGCCGCGCGTCAACCTCGTCGCATCCACGAGCGGCACCGACAGCGACTGGGTGGTCAAGCTCATCGACGTCTATCCCGACGAGGTGGCGGACAGCCCCGGTCTCGGTGGCTACCAGCTGCCGGTGTCGATGGACGTCATGCGCGGGCGCTACCGCGAGAGCTGGTCGCAGCCGCGCGCCCTCGAGGCCGGCGTGCCGCTGGTCTACCGCTTCGACCTGCCCAACGCGAACCACGTCTTCCTGCCGGGCCACCGCGTGATGGTGCAGGTGCAGTCGAGCTGGTTCCCGTTGTACGACCGCAATCCGCAGACGTACGTCGAGAACATCATGCGCGCGCCGGCGTCCGCGTATCGAACCGCGACGCAGCGCGTCTACCACGCGCCCGGGCAGGCGAGCTTCGTGGCATTGCCCGTCGTGGAGGGCATGGGCGCCGCCGCAGCGCCCTGAATCGAGCGCAGCGGCGTGGATGGTTCGCGACCCGCGTCAGCCCGTCGCGGCGTCGAGCGTCGGATAGTCGACGTAGCCTTCCGCGCCGCCGCCGTAGAACGTCGCGCGATCCGGCGTATTGAGCGGTGCGCCTTCGCGCAGGCGGCGCACGAGGTCGGGATTGGCGATGAAGGCACTGCCGAACGCGACCGCATCGGCACGCCGCTCGCGGACGGCCGTCTCCGCCATCTCGCGGTCGTAGCCGTTGTTGACGATCCACGCGCCGCGGAACTTCGACCGCAGCGCCGCGTAGTCGAACGGCGCCACGTCGCGCGGGCCGCCCGTCGCGCCCTCGATGACGTGGATGAAGGCGATGCCGAGCGCATCCAGACGCTCCACAGCGCGCTCGAACAGCGGCTGCGGTGCGCTGTCGTGCATGTCGTTGGCCGGCGTGACGGGCGCGAGCCGCACGCCGGTGCGGTCCGCGCCGATCTCGCCCAC